>WLWR01000148.1 GCA_012103495.1 Legionellales bacterium | reverse complement strand
TTTAGTACGTGACGACAGTCCCAGTAATTGCATCTTGGATTATTTTAAATTAGAACCGGAAGATAAACGAAGGGAACGTTTTTCACAAATGTTGGCTCACTTAGATGCTGCTATGAAACATGAAGATAAACTTGATAGTCATGAGCGTACTAGAGTGCTTGATGAACGCGATAGAGTACTGAAGGAATTATTTCCTAATGTCATATCTAACGAAGAAATAAACGGGTCATTATCAATTGCTACTGTAGAAACATTAAGGAATCTTTGGCAGAAGGATATGGCAGTGTCAGAATTCACAAAGTGGAATATTTCCCTATTAATTCATCATGTTGAACAAGCAGCAGATACACTCGAAGTCAATAGTCACAAACTATTTAGTATAGGAATGCATCGTAAATCAGTTCGTATTCGGGAAGCACTTAATCGCTGCCATAATCACTATCAACATGGCGTTGATGAACAGCATGCCTTATCAGGTATTCTTGATTTTTCTCACAATGGAGAACAGTCAATTCGTGAAACTTTAAATCAAGAGCGACTTCGACTTATAGATGTTAGACATATGTTCTTTCATCGAAGAACAACAAGCTTGAGACATGTAGAAGACATATTAACTCAATCCCAATTTTTACAATCAGACGATGCGTTTGAACCTTGTCATGTAAGCCAGCTTGTTTAAAACTTCAAACTAAAATCACTCAAATAAGAATACTGATTAAGTGGTTAAAATATTTCTGAGGGTATGCTGCTTGTCTGAATTAATTCCGATTTATAGAAAATTCCAGGGAATCCTAAGTTATGTCCGTAAACGGACGCAATTTTCTCCTGTTGGTCTACTAAAAAGGATTGCCTCCTTAAAGTAAGGAAGTGAGACACTGTATCATAGCTTTCTATGCTAGTCTCTGCTAAACACCACCCCAATCCCGAACAAACCCCTCCACAACAACCCACCGCATAATACCCCATCTCACCTCCGCACAAGTTCGCAACCCATCCACCAGGGCGCGCCATTTTAATCAATGACTTACCCAATTTTTCCATTGACGGCAAATTGCCCTTGCGGGACTTTTGCGGGAGTGGGCGGTTAAGCCACTCGTCGCAGCAGGGTAAACACTGGAATTGAATCCTTTGTGTCACACACTTTATTGGCGGCTTCAATCAAGTTGGTTAACTCCGCTTCGGAATAGTGCGTGGTGATCCGCCCAGATTTGTGTCCGAGTAAATCTTGTCGATCTTCAAAACTGACTCCGGCGGCGCGCAAGCGTCGGCCAAAGGTATGTTTGAGATCGTGCACACGTACATGAACGCCTGCACGCCGACACGCATTTTTCCAAGCGGTGTTATTCATCTTCCCCGTGATGGGTTGATTGCGAAACGTAAACACATGAGAGGGGTGTTGACCTCTCACCGCATCAATCACGTTGGTCGCAATCCGATTTAAAACCACCAAGCGTTCTTCACGATTTTTGACGTGCTCTCTGGGAATGATAAACACCGAGGTGTTTAACTCTGGAATTTTTACTTCCCATTCCCAACGCAGAGCGCAGATCTCAGCGCTTCGACAACCTGTGTTCACCGCAAACAGAGCCATTTGATGCAAATGAGTAGGCAACTCTTGAAAAAGTTTCCGCTGCTCATCCCAATTCAGTGGAAACGGTTTTCGGGCATCGTCTCGCCGCAGCAATCGGATTTTGGGAGCGACTTTCAACCAAGTCCGTCCATTGTTATCCATCCATTCACTGGCGGCTAAATTTAAGATGTGCCGAACCAATTCAAGTGCATAGTTAATGGTTCTGTTTTTAACGTTCTCCTGCTTTCTTGCTTCAACATACGGCTGTAACGTCGCCATATGTACATTTTCTATCAGTAGATCACCGATATAAGGATCGATCGCCTTTAAGTAAATCGCATCGTTCACAATACTGGCTTTGTCTTGATGCTCAAGCAAGTATTTGGTGGCCGCTTCGCGAAAACTGTATTTCGGTCGTTCGCCATATACCAATATCTTCCTTAGATCTTCGATCCGTTTCATCACGTAGCTCTCAGCTTCTTTTAGGATGCTGGTGCCAGTGCTTTCACACAAACGATGACCGAAGACTCTTTTATCAACATGCCAGGTACTCCCACGTTTGTAGAGACCTGGTAGCTTTTTGTGTCCCATAAATAAACTCCTCATTATTTTAGGAACACCCACTACATGCTTAGTGTGCCTGATGGGGATGTTCACTTCAAGTTGTTGAGGGTATGAGCGTACCAAGGGTGGATGTCCGAGTTCGGACATAATTGTTTAAATTTGGCTTGAGTTCCATATTTGGGAACACTATAATTGACTAATGAGAATCATCGCAAAAAGCCGATTGAGGAAATATTGGGAGACGCCTGGGAATGAGCAGTCCGAGGTGTATTTAAATGAATGGTATCATTTTTGTTTGAAACAATGTTGGCAAACGCCACAAGATGTGAAAGATACGTTTAGGAATGCTTCATTTATAGCAAACAATCGGGTGGTGTTTAATGTGAAAGGCAATACGTACCGCATTATATGCAGCATGGATTATCGGCGGCAAGCAATGTTTATCAAGTTTGTGGGTACGCATTCGGAATATGACAAGGTGATTGCACCGGAGGTTAATTGAGATGATTAAACCAATTCGAGATGAACAATCTTACACGCAAGCGCTTGCTCGCATTGAAGCGTTGTGGGGCGCGAAAGATTATACAGATGAAGGAGATGAGTTGGATATTTTGCTGACATTGGTTGAAGCTTACGAGCAAAAACATTATCCAATGCCACCGTCTGATCCAGTGAATTCAATTTTGTTTACAATGGATCGTTTGCATCTAAGCCGGAAAGATTTGGAACCCTTTATGGGAACCAAAAGTCGTGTTAGTGAAATTCTCAACCGTAAGCGCCCGTTGACGTTGTCGCAAATTGTTCGCTTGCACCATGGATTGAATATTCCTTATGAGAGTTTGATTGACGAGTCGGTGGTTTTGAATGCGGCGTGAATGAGGGTTCTTTAATTTTTATTAACCAACGTAAACGTAATTTAGTAGATGAGAGATTTATTTAGCCTCTACTGTTCTTAGAGTCAATTTTATCCGGTCTGCTGCAGCTAATTATCTCTTGAAATTATTTAGGATCATAAATAATTTATTAATCTTCTTCAAGCTCATCAATTTTTTCTTGAGCTTCTTCAAGTTCATTCTCAAGCTCATCGATTTTTTTTTGAGCTTCTTCAAACTTATCATAATATTTATAAGCAAAAATTTTGTATGAAAACGAACGACAAATAAAAAACACTAAAATACCAAGAGTAATCTCAGGATAATCTTTTATAAATAAAACTAACTTATTTATAAGTAAGCCCAATGTGTTTATCCATAGCCATTCTATTATCTCCCATAAAATAATTAATATTGTCAATATTATAGTTAAGATATTATCCATGCTTATATCACAATCCATGTTGTTTATGCTGAAATTTCGAATAGGCATGAAATTAATAGAGAAGCCTATTTACAATTCAGTCATGTATCTCCACTAAGTGAGTAATTGATTTTATTTCAGAAGTCATTATGCGGCAATGAAATTTAAATAGAGTGGATATGAAAAAGGATGAGTTAGCTAGCCCATTCTTTAACCATCAATACTCAATATACACTGAAAATTAATCATCAATCTATATTTCTATCACAACCGATGCTTGGTAAGTAGTGTAGCGGGGTAAAATAGCGATGACAGCTTATGATATTACTGTTGGAAAAGACTTGCTTCCAGAACTTTTATCAAATCAGGATGAATTGACCAGGCTTGTCGAAAATGTATTAAGCTAGATATTGAAGATACAGGTGAGGTGATAACTTGGGTGTGGATAAATACGAATGGCAAGATGTCTGTTGATTAAATTTCAATTGATACACAAATAAAAAAGGGATTTGCTCAAGTAGCTCATCCCTTCCTCATCAATAATTAGAAAACACATGCACACGATGGTCAATAGTTACTGAAAAATAATCATTGATGAATAGATCTCGTGCGAATGCATCGTAGTCAATATAAAGTTGAATATGATCTGAAATTTCATGAGTCTTTCCAGAATTTTGTGTAAGTAGCCATCTCCAGATTCACAGTTGAATGCGGCCTTCGCATTCGATCGTGAATCGATTCATTGCTGCCTTCCAGTTATGAATAGGCATGGTCCACTTCTTTGA
>WLWR01000147.1 GCA_012103495.1 Legionellales bacterium | reverse complement strand
TGCAGGCCCCATTTGTTGCAACAATACACTATTTGGACGCAAGGCCAATGGAAACAAACTAACAATCAACACATTTAAAATTAGTGGATTGAGAATCTCTGCTGGATGACGCAGCGCCAAACGCCACTGACGCTCTATCATCATCCAAACACCTTTCATAATTGCAACGCCTGCAAGGTGAATTCAGCAAAATGCACCGGTTGATGCGAAGTAATTACCACCAATTTACCAACAGCCAAATGCTGCTGTAACAATTGCTGCATTGTGCAAATGCCATTGCGATCCAGCGCAGTCAACGGCTCATCCAACACCCATAAATCGGCTTGTTGCATCCACAATCGAGCCAACATCACTCGTCGTTGCTGTCCAGCGGATAATTGTTGAACCAGCACCGACGCATATCCTGATAAATCAACCTGAGTCAACGCCGTATCAATCGACATCCCACAAGGATACAATTGATGAAATAATTTCAAATTCTCCGCTACGGTCAATGATTGCTTCAACCCCAAACCATGACTTAAATAAATCCAGCGTTCTCGACACTCGGGCAGTGGCTGTTGATCTAGAGACGCGCAGCCATGCATCGGTTTGATCAACCCAATCAAACTACGCAGTAAGCTGGTTTTACCACTGCCATTGGCACCGGTAATCAACAAGCCTTCTCCTGCGTTTAAGGTAATATTAATTCTGTCAAACAATTGGCGCGCATCGCGCTCCACCGTTAATTGACTGACTATCAACTTCATTTCATCGCCGTATGATTGGAATTTAAGTTAAATTCAATAGTAAGTATTCACCACCGTTCAGCGAAAAGTTACCATTCAATAGAAATACTGGCAGGCATTTTAAAATAGTTTGTCCTCATTTGATATGTTTTCCCACCCTTCATCTTCACAAACTGGATAAAACTCAGTACAGTAGCCAAAGTTTTTCTTATCAGGCAATACTATGGAATTTCTAACAAACTATGGGTTATTTTTATTGCAAACCGTTACCTTAGTAGCGGCGATTTTAGTAATAATCGCAGGCGTTTTAGCACTGGCCACCAAAGGCAAACATAAATCCGTTCGTCTCAAAATCACCTCCCTCAATGAACGATTTCACCAATTGACCGAACAATTGAGTGAGCACGTTCACAGCAAACCACAACGCCGTACCCGCGCCAAACAATATAAGAAACAGCAACAGCAACGACAAAAACACCCTTACCCCAAATGTTTCGTGCTCCAATTCAAAGGTGATATCAAAGCCTCTGCGGTGGAAAGTCTGCGACAAGAAATCACCGCTGTTTTAAGCGTTGCCACCCAAGAAGATCAAGTGCTTGTGTGTTTGGAAAGTCCTGGTGGTTTGGTGCATGCTTACGGTTTGGCTGCGGCCCAATTGACCCGTATCAAAGCTCAAAACATTCCATTAACCATTTGTATTGATCACGTAGCCGCCAGTGGTGGTTATATGATGGCGTGCGTCGCCGATAAAATCATTGCCGCTCCATTTGCCATTATTGGTTCAATCGGCGTAGTGGGACAAATGCCTAATTTTCATCGCCTGTTGAAGAAACATTACATCGATTATGAATTGCTCACCGCCGGTCAATTCAAACGCACGCTCACTGTCTTCGGTCACAACACAGAACAAGCCCGTCAGAAATTTCAACAAGACTTGGAAGACATCCATCAGTCATTCAAAGCATTCATCACTCAGCAACGTCCAACTACCAACATCAATCGCGTCGCCACCGGCGAACACTGGTTAGCCAGTCAAGCATTGGAATTGCAATTGGTAGATGAATTGGCCACCAGTGATCAAGTGCTCACCGGCATTTGCAACACCCATGACATTTTACAAGTACGTTACCAACGCAAAGCCACTGTCATGGATAAATTAACTCACAGTGTTCACTTGCTCATCGATCGTTGGTTCACCAGTTTACAACAAAAACAGCGTGACAGTACGTTTCAATGAGATGCAGCATTGATACGTTGCGCCTCCTCACCACTACTAGCATCGAGATGCAGCATTGATACGTTGCGCCTCCTCACCACTACTAGCATCAGTAGCATCAGTTAACATTAGCAGCCCTTCCATGGATATCTGTAACGGATCCTCAAAGCGTTGTGTTAGTTGCCCATATTCTTCTATTATCCCAACCTGACCCCTTATAATAGCCGAGGTTGTATTAAGGATGGAAGTATAGTCATTTTGACTTATTTTTTTCTTTAAAATAGAGAGCATGGCTACCCCTATCACTCGCAGAGCGCTGTAATATTTTCCAACACCTCGCATAATATATTGAGCCATAATTTGCTGACATTGATGAGCCAATTGAACATTCGTCCAGACGCTTGAAGCATCTTCTTTTTTGAAGACCGGTAGGTGTTGAAAATTTTTAAATAAACCATGTAATTGGAGCAAGTTTTCATCAGCTTTATTTTCTTTATCTAAAAATTCATTGACATGCGAGGTTTTTTCATTCTGTTCATTGACATGCGAGGTTTTTTCATTCTGCATATGGCTAATATCTTCCTTAGCAAGTTCACGCAAAGAAACATCATCTTGCCTAGATTGAAAAATATGCTCCAATGGACCAGATTGCTCGGATGAAACAATCAGTGGAAAATTAAAAAACTCAGGCTCAGAATCTAATAGTTTTTTTTGCTGTTCAATCGTAAGAGGTTGACCACAAGGGCTATCTAAATTGATGGTGATTCCGTTAAGAGAAGAACGCTCTTCGCCACAATGACCATGAACAAAGGTAAGCTGATAATTAATCCTCACAGACTCATCAGAAGCACTATGAAATATTTTCCATAGGTAGTTTTCGAAATAGTTTATCCATTTCTGCTGCTGCTCTTCAATAGTAAATTCTGCATTTTCAGCTAAAAGGCTCGCGCGATATTCTTTAGTACCATCCAACAACAAGAATTCTTTGTAATAATTCTGTCCTCTGATCCACACTAAATTTAAGACAGGGTTTGTCCCTACCAAATCCTGTCTTTTAGCAATTAAATCTACCGCAGTTATTCTATGTCTAACAAATTCCAAGTTAATTTTATCAATAGTGCGGCAAAAAGCTAATAAATTTGACAAATCAGGTTGAACATGAAAACTTTCAGCAATTCCTTCAATCGTTTTCAAACCAACCGGTGCATGAGTATAGACCGTAACATGTTTAGTCCTAGGTTCTATTGAATAAGACAGCATTGCAAGATGCGACAAATAATACTTGTCCACCAACTCTTTAATGTCTTCCAAAGAAATTATTTCAGCAGTGACTAATTTATACAATTCCAATTGTGACCTATGACTTGGCACATACGCCTCCTCATAACGAGGGTCATCATCCCACTGTGATTTACCATACCAATGAAAATACAAAAATTCCGCGCTATGATTGGAAAAAATAATTTCAAAAGGCAAACCAAGCTTATGCATACACTTGAATAAATACAAAGTGAAGTAATCATTGCTACCTCGATCTGATAATTCATCACCAATCAATCGTATTAATCTTACCGGTATGCTTTCATTGCGTTTTATCGCATCAAGTATACCTTGAAACTGGTTTATGTCTTCCTTAGACCATGCATCCTGTTTATAAATTTGAACCAGCCTTTGATAATCCTCTAAAGAAATTTTGATAAGATTAAAGCGTACCAAAACATACAACAGTTTGACAAAGTTTCCGTGCAAATCACCTATAGTAATATCATTCTTAATAACAGACTCATTAACTTGTTTGATATCTTCTTCACTTGGATACAGTTCAATATTTGGCTGTTTAAGCAACACCAGCTGATAAGACTGTTCAATATCTCCTGCATTGGCATCTGACTGTTCACCGAGCACACCCTGCTCTGATTGATCTAAACCTAATCGCATAAATTTCATAAACTCCAAAGACATGCTAGGAGCGTAGTTTAATTCTATCAAGCTTAAGACAAGCTTAAGAAATTATTACATTCTTTTAAAAAATTAAAATTTATCGGATTATTATTGATACCCCATTGCAAGATGAAAATTTTCATCTTGCAATGGCATGAGCTTAAAGAATGTTTCCATGGAATCTACAATCATCGGGATGAGGAAGCACTCTAAACGACGCCCCTACCTGAATTTACTTCCATACAACTTCCAATCTATACCCATTCCACTTGAAGATGCGAACAAGACTCGCTGTTGGCCTGTTATTTCAGTTGATATTTTAAGCTTGCAGTGGATGGTAGATTGCGGGGTTTTGATTGAAAAAAACCGC
>WLWR01000146.1 GCA_012103495.1 Legionellales bacterium | reverse complement strand
ACCTGATCCTGGTCTACCACCCATTACAGTTAGAGTATTCCACTCTATGTTTGGGATTATTGGCGATACGATGTGGTAGCATTAATTGCATTAATGCTACTCATCATTTTTGGCGTGATTCAACCTAGCGAAGCATTTCTTGGGCTTGCCAATCCAGCGGTGACGACTGTGGCCTGTGTCATGGTGATCACCCAAGCCATTACCCAGTCGGGGGTGGTGAATCAAATTGTCAAACGCATTACCCCCATTACTTCCAATGAAATTCTTCATGTAGGTATATTAACATTGATCACCGCTACCTTATCAGCGTTCATGAATAATGTTGGCGCATTGGCATTAATGATGCCCATTGCAATTCAATCTGCACTCAATAATAAACGCTCACCAGCATTTGTATTAATGCCCATTGCATTTGGTTCCGTACTAGGGGGAATGACCACCGCCATTGGCACACCGCCTAACTTGTTAATTTCAGCCTATCGCCAACAAGTGACCGGTTATGCTTTTACCATGTTTGATTTCACTCCGGTGGGATTAGCCGTAGCAGTCGTTTGTATTGTATTCATTGCTTTGGTGGGTTGGCGACTTATTCCTAAAGATCGCAAAGGACGCGGCATTGGCGATGATTTGTTTCAAATGCAAGATTACATCAGTGAATTGATCATTCCCGAAAAATCACCGTTTGTCGGATTGACTCGGCGGGAACTCGAACAAAAAATTGCGGCGGATTTTCAAATCATTGGTTTAATTCGCAGGAAGCAACGCCATTTAGCCATTTCTCCCAATGAAGAATTACAAGCCGATGATATTTTAATCGTACAAGCTCCTCATGAACAATTGCAGCGATTACTACACGCCGGCCAGTTAGAATTGGCTGGTGGTGAAGTCGTCACTTCAGAAATTTTAAGTAACCGTGACATTAAAGTAATGGAGGCAGTATTACCTCCCGGATCACGATTAGAACATCGCTCATGGGCGCGCATGGGTATTCGTTACCGCTATGGATTGAATTTATTGGCCATCGCCCGCCAAGGTCAAGCTCTCAAAACACGTTTGAATCATTTAGAATTACAAGCTGGCGACGTTATCTTGGTGCAAGGTGACGCTGAAATTTTACAAGAGAATATTGTCAACCTTGGTTTACTACCATTAGCCGAACGTGGCGTACAAGTAGGATTACGCCCCAAAGCATTATTGTCGATTGGTATTTTTATTTGCGCCATTATTTTGGCGGCACTGCAAGTATTTCCTATTCAGGTAACATTTGTGTTTGCAGTGGTTGCATTGGTAATCACCAAAGTCACACCCATGCGACAAATTTATAGCAACATTGATTGGTCCATTATTATTTTACTTGCCGCTTTGATCCCCATTGGTACTGCAATGCAAGCCACCGGTGGCACCGATCTCATTGCCAATCTGGTGACTACCTTCGCCGGCCACGCCCCACCGATTATTATTATTGGTTTACTGATGCTAGTGACCATGACCTTATCAGACATCATGAATAATGCTGCGACCGCCGTTTTGATGGCACCGATTGGCGTAAGCATCGCGCAATTTCTTAATGCCAATATCGATCCTTTTTTAATTGCGGTGGCCATTGGCTCATCGTGTTCTTTTTTGACCCCTATCAGCCACCAAAATAATACATTGGTCATGGGACCAGGAGGATATAAATTTTTTGATTACTTACGTCTGGGATTACCCATTGAAATACTCGTATTGATTATTTCATTACCTATGATTATGTGGGTCTGGCCTATCTGATTTGATAGACCGTTTGCTGTAGATGAGTCACATCTTCCAGCAAGTGCGTTAAACGCTGACACAATTCAAGATATTTAGCATGGCGGGTAAATTCGCGTAAATATTCTTGATCGGCGAAATCCAACGTAACCACATGAGTGTACCCATTATCAACCGTCGACAACACATCGCCATAAGTAAGGTTCATCACACCCATTGTGTGTTTTTTCAACTGATTAAATGCATTAAAAATCGCATTGATCTGTTGTCGTTCAACCTCGACAGGAAATCGAATCAACGTAAGTTGCCGCAGCATGAAAGACCTCTTTGCTTTTTACTAACATTCCGTTTAAAGTGATCGTTCTTTTAGCAAGAACCATAGGAAAAATCAACCATGGCGAGTTGGTCTCCGGCCGATTGGCAGCAGTTTTCTTGTGCACAGCAAGTGAATTACCCAACCCAAACTGCCCTAACAACCACATTGCAAACCTTAACTGAACTACCACCGCTGGTAGCCAGCGCTGAAATAGATCAATTACGCCAGCAATTGCGTTTGGCTGCGCGTGGACAAGCGTTTATTCTTCAAGGCGGTGATTGTGCAGAAAGCTTTGCAGACTGTAACCAGGCGACCATTACCAATAAACTCAAAATTTTATTGCAAATGAGTTTGATTTTATTGCATGGATTGCGACGCCCGGTCATTCGCATCGGCCGCATCGCCGGTCAATATGCTAAACCTCGCTCCAATGCGATGGAAACCATTGATAACGTTAGCTTGCCCAGTTATCGTGGTGATTTGATCAATCAACCACAATTTACTGAAGCAGCACGCACACCGGATCCCACTCGGATGCTCACAGGCTATTATCACGCGGCGGCAACTTTAAATTATTTGCGCGCACTGATCGACGGCGGTTTTGCTGATTTACAGCATCCAGAAAATTGGGATTTGGCATTCGTACAACATTCAACCATGGCTCAAGACTATGCTAAATTAGTAAATGCCATTCACGACGCACTAGCGTTTGTACAAACGATTAATGGCGTTAAAACCAGCCGCTTAAATCAGGTTGATTTTTACACCAGTCACGAAGCATTGCATTTGCCTTATGAGCAAGCACTCACACGACGAATCAAAGATCAATGGTATAACTTGGGGACGCATTTACCTTGGGTTGGCATGCGCACAGCCAACTTAGACGGTGCACACCTTGCGTATTTGGCTGGGATTACCAATCCTGTTGGTATCAAAGTCAGTTCAACCGTAGATAGCGATTGGCTCAATGCGATCATTGATCGTTTAAATCCTCAAAATGCTGAGGATAAATTAATCTTGATCACACGATTAGGCAAAGATCATGTCAGTACATGTTTACCCAAACTTATTGAAACAGTACAACAACGCCAAGCAAACGTTATTTGGTCTTGCGATCCCATGCATGGCAATACTCAAACCACAACCCAAGGATACAAAACTCGCCACTTCGACGATATTTTAAGTGAGCTAACTCAAACATTTACCATACATCAACAATGTAACAGTCATTTAGCTGGTGTTCATTTTGAATTAACTGGGGAAAATGTCACCGAATGTATTGGTGGCGCGCGTGGATTAAACGAACAAGATTTGCAACACGCTTACAAAAGTCTGGTAGACCCTCGTCTTAATTACGAACAATCACTCGAGATGGCTATGCGCTTGGCACAACTTGGCAGTCATCACTCAGACGGTTGATAATCACAAACCTGTCCACTGGTTTTTTGCAAAATCATCGCTACTGCACCATCGGCCGTGACATTACACGCCGTACCAAAACTGTCTTGGGCCAAATACAGTGCGATCATCAAAGCAATGGCGTTACTATCAAATCCCAACATGCTGGTTAATAATGCCACAGATGCCATCACAGCACCACCCGGTACACCTGGTGCTGCCACCATGACAATTCCTAACATAAAAATAAAAGGCAGCAAAGTCATCAGCGTTGGGAGCACGCCCGTTAATAAATAGATCACCGTGATGGTACACACCGTAATGGTAATCGCACTGCCACAAATATGAATGGTCGCACACAATGGAATTGAATAATCGGCAATTTCTTCAGACACACGATTGCGTTTGACCTGGCGCAAGGTTACCGGAATGGTTGCCACACTAGACATCGTTCCCAAGGCGGTTAGGTAGGCGGGGAACATCATTTTAAGTGCGGCAAATGGATTGCGCTGTGTGATCAACCCAGCCACCATATAAATCATAACCAACCAACAAAGATGCAAAGTAATGACCAAACCCAAAACCACTGCGAATGTTTTTAAAACCGGTAACATTTGCCCTTCTGCCGTCACTTGAGCAAACACCCCCATGATGTAATAAGGCAATGCTGGAATGATCAGCCGCGTGATCAGAGTTTCAATGATATCTTTACCTTGATCCACCGCCACATTTAATTCATTGAATTTACTCACCGATAGTCCCACCCCCAAGATGAACGCTAAAATTAGTGCGGTCATAATAGCCATCAAAGGTGGCATACTGATAGCCACATAGGGTAAATAAGTGAG
>WLWR01000145.1 GCA_012103495.1 Legionellales bacterium | reverse complement strand
TATTGGGTGTTATTTTATTCTACATAGGATTTTTTATATATGCTGTGTAGTCAATGGTGATAAGGCTCAATCACGGTGCTAGAGATTGAAGTCTTCACCTAAATAGACTTGACGGACTTGTGTATTTTGCAAAATGTCTGTCGGGGTGCCTGTACAAATTATTTTGCCTTCACTGACAATGTAGCCTCGCTGACAAATGTCTAATGTTTCACGCACATTGTGATCTGTGATTAAAACACCGATGCCACGTTGGCTCAAATGTCTGATAATGTGCTTGATATCGATGACTGAAATGGGATCGACACCGGCAAACGGTTCGTCTAATAAAATAAATTTTGGTTCCATTGCTAACGCGCGAGCAATTTCTACCCTCCTTTTTTCACCACCGGATAAACTGATTCCTAAATGTTTGCGCAAGTGAATGATGTGAAACTCTTCCAACAAATGGCGTAGCTTTTTTTTGCGAGCTGTTGCGCTTAAATCATGACGTAATTCTAAAATGGCTAGTATATTTTGTTCCACGGTCAGTTTGCGAAACACAGAAACTTCTTGAGGCAGATAGCCAATGCCTTTGCGAGCACGTTGATGGATAGGGAAGTTGGTGATGTCTACTTCGTCGAACAATACTTGACCGCTGTCACAAGCAATCAATCCAACCACCATGTAAAAGCTAGTGGTTTTCCCCGCTCCATTGGGACCTAGTAAGCCGACGATTTCACCACTGCTGACTTCAAAACTGACGTCTTTGACCACTTGGCGGGCTTTGAAACTTTTTGTGAGTTGCTGAGCTTGTAACTTCATGGTGCACTTTGATGGTGAATGATAATTTCAGTACGTCCTTGTTTGGACGCCGGTGATGTAATGGTTTGATGCTCACTATCATACTCGATCTTAGGCGCGCGATACACATCGTCTGCTTTGGTGATTTCAGCGTTGCCAATTAAATAAATACGTTTGCTGGCCGCGACAAATCGAATGGTATCTGCTTTGGCGTGTAGCACTGTTTGATCTCCTTCCGGTTGGGTCCAGAAATAAGCACGGTGTTGTTGGTTACCATAGGCAATGGCTTCAATCAATTCATGATCTTCATTTAACTGTGTTTGTGCCCGATCGGCTCGGATATGAGATGTGCCTTGATCAAATTGCACACGCCCTTCGTAATAACCAATGCCTTGTTGATTGTCTATTTTGGCAAAATCAGCTTGAATGAAAATCGGTTGCGTTGCGTCTTGATCCAATGCCCACGCGTGCCCCGTGATGCTCATGAATAATAGAAGATTAAGAATTGGGCGAATGCGCATCAAAACGTCCCCATGCATCTTGTAACAGTTCAACGACGTCTTGTTCCAAGTCAGCGATCATTCCCACTGATTTAACTTGTACACCACCTTGACGAAACTCAATAGGTTGATCCGTTTGGGCCACTTGAATGGCTGGATAATAGACTAATCTGCTGGTGGTAATGGTTGTGGCAGGTCGTTGATCATCGGCAGCTTGTCGCAATTGTACATCATCGTGCAAAGTGATTTGTGCGATGCCGTAATCTGTTTGTCCAGACAGTGCTTGAATTTCCCAAGGGGCTTGATCTTTTTGTAGGATTGTTACCTTGGGGTGTTGCAAATCGCTGCGATCAATTTTCGAATAATGGGTCAGTCGAGGTGTGATCAAAATGTGCATTGGTTTGCCTTGCTCGGAAAACTCAGTGACGTGCATCTGTTCTATGATGGAATCCGGGCGAGTCGCCAATTGTGCTTCTGATAAAATATAATCGGTTTTGGGTTTGGTGAGTAAATAAAAACTCATCAGCATCAAACATGCGACAAGTAATGCAGATGATTTAATGATCCACGGACTCATTGGCTTGCCAGATAATCGGTGATTGCTTGGGTCAAGGTATTTTGGCTTTGCAGAATCAAATCACAAGCTTCACGCACTGCGCCAAATCCACCAGCCTGGGTGGTTTGCCAATCGGCAAGATCACGAATCAAAGGCGTGGCGTTGGCTACCGCAATGCTCAATCCAACTTGGCGCATGATCGGCAGATCTGCAATGTCGTCGCCAATGTAAGCGATTTGGTTAGCGGGTAGTTGAAGCTGTTGTTTGAGTTGTGTATAGGGGGATTGTTTATCAATATAACCTTGATATAAATGTTCTACACCCAGCGATTGCATGCGCTGTTCAATGATTGTATGACGTGAGCCAGTGATCACGGCAAAAACCACGCCACTTGATTGCAAAAGACGAATGCCAATACCATCGTGATTGTGAAAGGCCATGAGGGCATAATCGCCATCACCGTTTAAAAAAAATCGGCCGTCGGTTAAGACACCATCCAAATCAGCAATGAGCAATTTGATGTTTTGTGCTTGGGTTATCAATGATTGCATGGTTAAACCACTTGCGCTTGAATTAAATCATGCAAATGGATCACGCCTAATACATGCTGTTGCGGGTCAGTCACAATCAAGGCAGTAATTTGATGTTGTTCTATGATCGACAAAGCTTCCGCTGCTAACATATTTGGAGAAATGGTTTTGCCACCAACCGTCATCACTTCGCCAACGGTGGTGGTATGAATGTCAATGTTACGATCTAAGGCGCGACGTAAATCACCATCGGTAAAAATGCCCTGCAATTGCTGATTTTGATCGACAATGCAAGTCATGCCTAATTTTTTTTGAGTTACTTCGAGTAGCGTTTGGCTTAATGAAGTGGTTGGGTAAGCGGTGGGAATGCGATCGCCGGTATGCATAACATCTTCCACGCGTAATAACAAACGTCGTCCCAAGCTGCCGCCTGGATGTGCCAAGGCGAAATCTTCAGCAGTGAAGCCGCGAGCTTCGAGCATGGCGATGGCCAACGCATCACCCATGGCCAATGCGGCGGTGGTGCTGGCAGTGGGTGCTAATCCCAATGGACAAGCTTCTTGATCCACGCTGACATCAAGATTGACGGTTGCATGGGCAGCTAAGGTTGATTTGGGGTTGCCGGTTAAACTGATCAGTGGGATTGCCAAGCGTTTGATTAGGGGCAAAATGATATTAATTTCTTCGGTATTGCCAGAATTGGAAATGGCCAGTACCGCGTCTTTGTTGGTGATCATTCCCATGTCACCATGGCAAGCTTCGGCTGGGTGGACAAAAAAAGCTGGGCTGCCGGTGCTGGCTAAGGTGGCGGCGATTTTATGCCCGATGTGACCTGATTTCCCCATACCAATGACGACAATCCGTCCTTCACAGGTGAGTAAGTGTTGACAGGCTTGGGCAAAGGATTGATCGATGCGAGAGGTAAGGCGGGTAAGAGCCCGAGCTTCCACTTCGATCACGGTTAACCCGGAGTGGCAAAAATTAATAGATGCATCGGTATTCATAGGCGCTGATTGTAGCACAGGGGACTGTGCTTATTCCACAGCAAGCTGCAAACAAGGCATTGTGGTTGGGGCTGTTTTCAATTGGATTTTATCTCAGCAGGTGGATGGTAGATGAAGGGGATATTGATTGAAAAAAGACTGGGATTTTCCCGATTCACTCGAGGGTTTTTTCTAGCCAAGGCATGTTTGAAATTCGCAGCCTCAAGTGGGATAGCTTATTTGCTGTTAAGAGGACAGTAAGCTATGATTGTCGCCGTTTTTTAAGAGGCAAGAACAGGCTTCTTTGTCTACGTAATGAGGGTTAATTTCTGATGATGGAAAATGACATACGACAATTGTTAACACAAACCTTTCCACAAGCGCACATTGCCATTGAGCTTGAAGGGGGGCACTGCCACATCACTGTTGTCAGTGATGTTTTTATTGATAAAACAAAATTACAACGTCAGCAAATGATCAATCGCTTGCTCGGCTCTATGATTGCCGAAGGGCATTTACACGCTTTGCACTTGCAAACGTATACGTCGCAAGAATGGGAGGCCCTGAATGGATAAGCTCATTATCGAAGGCGGCTATCCACTGCAAGGAGAAATCACCATTTCTGGGGCAAAAAACGCGGCGTTGCCTATTCTGGCTGCCAGCTTGTTAGCCAGTGAACCGGTATTGATTAGCAATGTACCGCATTTGCGAGATGTGGTGACCATGATTGAATTGCTGGGTCAGTTGGGTATGTCGGTTATTTTAAATGATCGAATGGAAATTGAATTGAATGCTGCAGGGGTGCATTCGGTGGATGCGCCTTATGAATTGGTGAAAACCATGCGTGCATCGATCGTGGTGCTGGGACCGTTGTTGGCGCGTTATGGTCAGGCTCGAGTTTCGTTGCCAGGAGGTTGTGCGATTGGAACCAGACCCGTTGATCAGCATCTTAAAGGTCTGCAAGCGATGGGCGCTGATA
>WLWR01000144.1 GCA_012103495.1 Legionellales bacterium | reverse complement strand
TACATTGGCGTAAGCAATCGTTTGCTCAGCGGGCAGACATTATTGAAGGTATTGGACAGCGATTATTAGCGGATAAGCATCGTTATGCCGCGATCATTACTCAGGAAATGGGCAAGCCGATTCAAGCCGCGCTCACTGAAATTGAAAAATGCGCCTGGGTGGCTCAGCATTACGCACAACATGCCGAAGATTATTTGCAAGCGCGTACCGTGACCACCGATTATCAGAAAAGTTATGTCAGTTACCAACCGTTAGGGGTAGTACTGGCGATCATGCCGTGGAATTATCCTTTCTGGCAAGTGTTTCGCTACGCGATGCCGACGTTGATGGCTGGCAATGCCACGGTGTTAAAACACGCACCGATCAGCACGGGGGCTGCCTTGGCGATGGAAGCATTGTTTGCTGATAGTGGTTTGCCGCAACATTTATTTCGGGTGATTGTGGTGGATAACGCAGATGCCAAAGTTGCAATTGAACATCCGTTGGTGGCTGGGATCACTTTGACTGGCAGTGGTCGTGCTGGCAGAGCTGTAGGACAATTGGCGGCCGGGCAATTGAAAAAAGTGGTGTTGGAATTGGGAGGCAGTGATCCCTATGTGATTTTGAGCGATGCCGATTTGGAACAAGCAGCCCAAGCCTGTGTGCAATCGCGGATGAATAATGCGGGACAAGTATGTATTGCTGCCAAACGCGTGATCACCGTGCCGGAGATTCGTCAAGCGTTTCAACAAAATGTACTGGCTAAATTAGCCGCCTATCAAATGGGTGATCCTATGCAAATGGAAACCAATCTGGGGCCATTGGCGCGTGCCGATTTGCGCCAGACAGTGCATCGACAAGTGCAGCAAAGTGTGGCTGCGGGTGCCACTTTGATGCAAGGTGGGCAACTGCCTGAAGGCATTGGGTTTTATTATCCACCCACGGTGTTAACCAACGTGACTGCTCAAATGCCTGCGTATGATGAAGAAATTTTTGGCCCAGTGATCAGTTTTATCGATGCGGATGATGAGGCGCACGCCATTCAATTGGCCAATGATTCAGCGTATGGTTTGTCCGCCGCGGTCTTTACCAATGATTTGGTCAAAGGGGAGCGTATTGCCCGCGATGAATTGCAAGCCGGTGTTTGCGTGGTGAATCATTACGTTTCTTCGGATCCCAGATTGCCGTTTGGCGGCATCAAACAGTCGGGATATGGTCGTGAATTATCCGCAGAAGGCATTCATGAATTCACCAATGTCAAAACCGTCTGTGTGCGTGCTTGTTAAATTTGTGATGAAGGATAAAATGATGATGAGTAGTTCCGCGTTTGGTATTTTACTTTTGTCATGGCTCCGGCTAAAATAGCGCGATTTTTTAGCTAGGCAGTTTCAAAAAGGCAATCACCTGATAGGCTTGTCATAATAATACTCCTGACGTACATGGGGATAAATGTGGTCAAACTGAAACGACGTTATATGCATTGGGTTGTGGCCGGGTTTTTATGGCTGGGGTTACAAACCAACGCGCTGGCCGTGGATCAAGATGTTGATTTTCACGTCACCTCGCCTGAGGTATTATTAGAATTAATTTATCCCAAATACCCTCCAGTGGACTATGGTGACGGTGAGCAAGTTGACCTGATTAGAAAAGGGGAGTATCTCACCAAAGCCGGCGATTGCATCGCTTGTCACACCAACACCCCACAAAATGAAGCCGCGTTTGCTGGGGGCTTGCCCATGCACACACCGTTTGGCACTTTTTACACACCCAACATTACTATGGATCCACAAACGGGTATCGGCCATTGGACCAAGGAAGATTTCATCCGAGCGATGAAGCATGGTAAAGATCCTAAAGGTCGCAATTATTTCCCGGTATTTCCTTATGTGTATTTTAATAAGCTCAGCGATGACGATGTATTGGCGATCTGGGCATATTTACAAGCCATTCCGGCAGTTAATCGTGAAAACACCAAAGACGATGTGCCCTTTCCGTTTAATTGGCGATTTTTACAATACGGTTGGAAACTATTGTATTTTTATCCGTACACCGGTGAATTTGAATACGATCCAGGCAAAAGCTCGCGCTGGAATCGTGGTGCTTATTTGGTTGAAGGATTGGGCCACTGTTCTATGTGTCATACTCCGATAAATCCATTGGGAGGTTCTAAGCGTAAATACTATTTAACCGGTGGTTTTATCGATGGTTATTGGGCCCCTAATATTTCTGAATACGGTTTGGGCAAAGCCTCGGTATTTGAAGTGGCCGATGTATTCAAAGACAATAAATTATTAAATCGTGCCGGTCGAGTGGCTGGTCCCATGTCGGAAGTCAATCACAACAGTCTGGGACATCTGACCGAAGAGGATCGTCTGGCCATTGCAACTTATTTGAAATCAGTCGACAGTCAACAACCGATTCGGGTGTATCCTTCCGATGCACCACCATCCTTAAAACGCGGTCGCCAAGTGTATATTAATGCTTGCGTTATTTGTCATCAGGAAGGGCAAGCCGGAGCGCCTTTGATTGGTGCCGGTCAACAAGGAACTTGGGCGTTGCGGTTGCGCAATGGGATTGAAGATTTGTATCGCCACACCATTCAAGGGTATAACAACATGCCGATCAAAGGCGCTTGTGTGACTTGTTCGGATAACGACATTATTTCAGCCGTGGATTACATGATTTACAAGTCACTAACCCGCGCTCAATGGCAAGAATTACAGAACGATAAAAAGATTGCCAAACCCACATTGACCAAAGCCGATGGCAAACTCATTTATGAGGAAAATTGCGCGGTTTGTCATGCCAAAGGGGATTTGGGAGCGCCGATTGTTGGCGATCAAGAGACTTGGGAATTTTTGCTGCAAAAAAATATGGATATGCTGATTTTAAATACCATTACCGGGTTGGGCAGTATGCCAGCCAAAGGCGGATGTTTGTATTGCGATACATCTGAAATCATTGCAGCGGTAAAATACATGGTGCAAGAGAGCACGGATCAAGGGGATTACACATTGTGGTAAGGTCCATGAGGTATCGACAAAAGGTTAAGTTAGCATGAAGTGGTTTACACAATTGAATCGAATTGGTTGGTGGTTGTGCTTAAGTGTTGCGCCATTGTTAGCATGGGCAGATGATTACCGCTGGGGTTGGAACATGCCCAAAGGGGTGACGCCACTGAGCCAGGATATTTATTGGTTGCACATGTTAATCTTTTGGATTTGTGTGATCATTGGGATCGTGGTGTTTGGTGTGTTGATTTATTCACTGTTTCAACATCGCAAATCCAAGGGCGCGGTAGCGGCCAATTTTCATGCCAATACCAAAGTAGAATTAATTTGGACCATCATTCCCATTGTGATTTTGGTGGCGATGGCCATTCCAGCGACTCAAGTATTGTCACGTATGGATGATACCAATCAAGCGGATATTACCATTGATGTGATTGGGTATCAGTGGAAGTGGGAATACAAGTACATGGATCAAAACATTGCGTTTTTTAGCAACTTAGCTACGCCACCGGCGCAAATTCGTGGAGAAGAACCCAAAGGCGAATGGTACTTGCTGGAAGTGGATCGTCCCTTGGTGCTGCCGGTCAATAAAAAAATCCGGTTTCGGGTGACTTCCAACGATGTGATTCACTCTTGGTGGATGCCGGAATTGGGGATCAAGCGTGATGCGATTCCTGGATTTTTATACGAAGCATGGGCGCGTATTGATCGCCCAGGTACTTATCGCGGACAGTGTGCTGAATTGTGTGGGGTGTATCATGGTTATATGCCGATTGTGGTGGAAGCGGTGTCTGAGGAAGAATTTGAGCAATGGGTTGCGCAACAGAAAAAAGCGGTGGTTGAACAAGAAGCCGTCAGTGAACAACCCAGTGAATGGACTTATGCTCAATTAATGACTGAGGGTAAACAACAGTATGATAAGTATTGCGCCGCTTGCCACGGGTTTGATGGCAAAGGCATCCCACCGTTGTTTCCAGCACTTAAAGCCAGTTCGGTGGCGACCAATCCACCGATTTCACGCCATATTGAATTAATTTTGCATGGCGTGCCAGGCACTGCGATGCAAGGATATCAAGATCAATTAACCGATGCTGAAATTGCCGCCATTGTGACGTATGAACGCAATGCCTGGGAAAACAATACCGGTTCTATTGTTCAACCTGGCGACGTCAAGTCGTTGCGCTAACAGAGGATTGCAATGAAAGTACAAGCACCTGCCGCTACCCATGAGTCTGAACCACACGGTCATGATCATGAACACCATGGCCCGGATCAACGACCGGGGATTTTAGGATTTTTGCAACGGTGGTTGTTTACCACCAATCATAAAGACATTGGATCGTTGTATTTGTGGTTTGCCGCGCTGATGTTTTTGG
>WLWR01000143.1 GCA_012103495.1 Legionellales bacterium | reverse complement strand
CGGCTTGTTGCTGCTCTAACAATCGTTGCCCCTGTTGATCAGAAGTAAGCCACAAATCCTGCCAAGTGATGGCATACCCTGACACACTGAAACTCAATCCTCCCAGTAAACCAATGATTGACGTGAGGTATTTCATCATCGCAGTTGCAATTGATCGAGAGTAAATTGATACGAAGCCTGTTGATACTCCAGGGGATGATGACGCACGCCAACCTCATCCACGGGCAGGGCCAACAATGTCGTTAAATCAAAAACCGTTTGTTGCGGATCACCTGTAATCATCACCGGCCACAAAGTCGGTTGACCGGTAATCGGATCCACCTGGTCCATTGCCCACTGTTTTTGTCTCCATCGTTGCTCAACATAAGTGGCTATCTGGGCAAAACCTTGTACCGCTTGCATAACTTTTTGCTGCAACGAAGGTAATTCCCATAATATTTTTACTTCTTCAAAATTCAACAGCGATGGTGCCACAGTCGGCTGATGCATTCGGCACCACTGAGTCAACGCATCGATACGTTGCTGTGAAACGGGTGTCGGCGATGGACAATCGTTTAATAATTGCTGCATCACTGCCACCGATTGATGACTGTATATCACCATATCTTGTCCAGCAGTCAACGCTTGGCAAACGCGATCAACAGGCGTACCCGTCACCGCTCCCATCGATAAACAATCACTGATCACCACATTGGAAAATCCCAACTGTTGCCGCAGTAAGTCCTGCACAATGGCTTTGGTAAAACCACCCGGGATAGGAGTCTGACCCACCCACTGGGGAAAATAAATATGCGCTGGCATCACCAATTGCAATAAATCTTCATCCATCAATTGCTGATACGGAATTAAATCCAATAAGATTTCTTCACATGAGCGTGTATCCACCGGCAACATCAAATGTGAATCGGCATGACAGAAACCATGATTTGGAAAATGTTTACCAGTAGCAGGCATGCCTGCTGCCTGCATACCACGAGCAAACCCCACCGCTAATTTTGCCACCATTTGCCGATCTTGATGCATCCCTCGCCCCAATGCCGAGATAATGTCACTGCCTGGTATTGCTGCATCTAACGACGGAGCTAAACTAATATCCACTCCACACGATTGCAATTGGTGTGCCATACAATACCCATTGCGATAAGCTACCTGTTGGGCAAAATCAATCCCCAACCAATCGGCCAATCCACCATAGAGCACCGGTGCTGGCAATCGGGTAAACCCTTGTTGGAATCGTTGAATAGCACCGCCCTCTTGATCCACCAACATCAGCAGTTGCGGTGCTTGTGGCTGATATTGCCGACGCAGTTGACGTAGTTGTTCAATCCACTGCCGTAGCTGGAGAGGACTTACAAAATTTTCCGAAAATAGCAAAATGCCACCGAGTTTCGGGTGAGCGAGGATGTCAATTTCAGCCGCAGTCAGCTCGCAACCGGCGAAAGAAAAAATTAAATAACCACTATTCACCGTTATTTGTCTCCAACAATTGTAACCAAAATGCTACCATACCCCTTTGCGAAACACATAAGCGGCCAATGGCAACAATAGCAAAATAAACCATCGCCCTTCATCACGCCATTGATTTACCACCTGTTCATTGTCTTCGTCTTCCAACATTAATAATCGACGATTGGAAGGTGTCAGCAATTGAGTTAAATCCTGATTTCCACCAACTAACGTGGCATATTGCCCGCCACCGGCTTGTGCCAACTGGCGGAGTGAACCTGGATCCAAACGACTGATTTCAACTCGTCGTTGATCAGTACGTCGAAACCCCGGTTTGGTGGGCGCTGGAGCCCCCAATTTGGTACCCACTCCCAGTACAGAAATTGAATATCCCTGATCAGCCAATTGACGAGCAAACGCAATGTCATCGGTCTGCGCCATGTTTGCCGTGATTAAAATAATCTCCCCTTGCGATTGTGCTCCTTGCTGTAACAAAGCTTGTGCTTGTTTAAGCGCTTCAATGATACGGCTGCCTTGCACCGGCATAATTTCAGGAGATAATTCTGGCAAAATCGCCGTCAAAGTATTGACATCGCTAGTCAATGGAGAAACGGTATACGCTTCATTGGCAAACACCACCATCCCCACTTGATGTTCATCACTCAACGCCAGTAAATCATGAATCTTATACTTTGCACGCGTCAATCGATCTGGCTTTACATCGGCAGCCAACATTGCTGGTGATAAATCCAATACCACTACCCGTGCCTGTTGTTGACGATACACTGGCAATTCAATTTGTTGCCACGCTGGCCCCATCAAAGCAAACACCCCGATCACCCAAGCCAGTGAGCACACCCATATCCGCCATCGTTTGGCAGAATGTCCCTGTATCAATAAATGTGGTAACAATTGTGGATCACAAGCACGTTGCCACCGTTGATCCGTTTGTTGCCGCCACCACCAACCCAATAGCAACAAAGCCATTGGAAGCCACAACCATCCCCATATCGGCCGAATAAAATGCAATGCATCTATCATCTCTCTCACGGATTCAATGACCACAACCGTGCCCCCACCAATAACAAACTTAACAACAAAGCCGTCGCTAAAGGATATGAATACCAAGATTCAATGGGCCGATAGGTTGTCTCATCATTTTCCACCGGTTCTAATTCATGAATTGATTGGTACACTTGTTGCAATTGTTGTCGATCGAAGGCTCGAAAAAACATGCCACCGGTTTGTTCAGAAATCTCTTGCAGCATGGTTTCATCCAAATCGTGCGAAGGATTAACTGTTTGAGGACCAAAAAATGTATTGATCACCATGCGTGTTGCGCCAATGCCGATGGTGTAAATTTTAATATTGTTTTTTGCCGCGATGGCTGCTGCTTGCTTAGGTGATGAAACCCCTGCGTTATTGGCGCCATCGGTGAGCAATACCAAAACGCGACTTTGTTCAGGCACTTTTTGCAAACGTTTGATCGCCAATCCAATGGCATCACCGATAGCAGTTTCCGGACCGGGTAAAGCAATGGTGGCATCCTCCAACATTCGTTCAACCGTTTGATGATCAAAAGTTAATGGCGTTTGTACATACGCGCGTGTTCCAAATAAAATCAATCCCAACCGATCGCCTTTGCGTTGTTGAATAAATTCACGCGCCGCTTGTTTCACAATGGTTAACCGATCCACCGGTCGACGCCCCACTTGCATATCTTGGATTGCCATACTACCGGACAAATCCACTGCCAATATAATGTTGCGACCCGCTTGAGGGATCGTTACCGGTTCTCCCAACCATTGCGGACCGGCAGCAGCAATCACTAAATTGATCCAAATTAACCTGATCAAGCCGTGTACTTGCCATCGCTTAGACAAGATTGACTGACGAGGTTGCAACGATAAAACATCTTGAAAAAATGGCACTCGCAAAGCACTTGGAGCCGGTTGCCTAGCCACAGGCAACCACCAATACAGCAACCACGGCAGCGGTAAAATAATCAATAACCAAGGCCAAGCAAATTCAAACATGCTGTTGTATCCATCGACGACATAAATCAAATACCGGTTGGAGGGAATCCGTCACTTGTGCTTGATAAGGAGCACTGATCAACACCTGAGCTTGCTGAGAAAATACCTGATCGTCATTCAAAGTTTGATCCAAAAATTGCAACCACGCAGACCCAATCAAACCAGCAATTTGACGACGAGGATAACAACGCAAAGCTAACCGTCGTAATAAAATCGATAGCCGAATCATAATTTGTTGAGGGGGCAACGTTTGTTGTTGATAAGCCTGTTCCAACTCAAAAAACTGTTGCCAGATTCGTTGTTTTCTACGCCGATGTTGATAGTGCCGATACACCCCCCACAGCCCCAGCATCAACCCGATAAACAACAACACGGCTAATCCCAACCATCCAGGCGCCGGTGGCCATCCATTCACCGATTGTGGTAAATGAATATCACGCAAAACATACAATGTCTCAGCCACCTGACTCACGCCACACTCCGCTTTGCATCACGATGAAAGATACGCGCCAATTCCATTGCCGGATCTTGCTCCGTAGTCAATTCAATCAAAGGCGTTAGACGCCTTAATAAAATTGATTTTAATTGCGCGTATTGTTCAGCAAAATATTGTTGATATGCTTGCCGATGTTCGTTGGTCTGACAATCCAACAACATCACTTGCTCACCATCGGTCACCGGATAAATCGCCGACGGCGGAGGCTCAATTTCAAGCGGATCTCGAAT
This sequence comes from Legionellales bacterium, assembly GCA_012103495.1. Lineage (GTDB taxonomy): Bacteria > Pseudomonadota > Gammaproteobacteria > WLWR01 > WLWR01 > WLWR01. The sequence goes on along the minus strand of WLWR01000143.1, from coordinate 219 downwards.
TAAACAAGCAATGATTTCATTGTGTTGGGTCAAGCGATCCAATTGCTGACGTGCATTGGCATCAAATCCGGCAAAATCACTGATAATAAATATCAGACTGCCAGGCCGAGCCACTCGACGCAACCGCAGCAGTGCCGAACTAAATCCATTGGTAACAACACTGTGATCCGTTGCCTGCGAATAAGTGGCCAATGCTTGCAAAAAAGGCAAAATGCCATG
>WLWR01000142.1 GCA_012103495.1 Legionellales bacterium | reverse complement strand
CACAATCAAAAAGGCAGTATACCTCTAGAAAAAATTGAAGAACGTCCTGAAATCAAAATACCCTGTTCTCATTTAATAAAATGTTCTTCACTAAAAGATGTTAGAGTATCGAGCTCAAAATCACCGGCAGATGAATCCAATCGGAAAATATTTTATTTGGAAGGGATCCGAGAAGGGGTAAATGCTGGTAGCCGAATTAAGGCTGAAGCCAATCAACACATTATTAAACATTTACAGCGTGTACAGACTCATTTATTAAAGCCACTTCACCGACGAGTCAATGCTTCCATGTTGACTCGAGGCTTGATTAGTATGGGACACTGGATCGAATTTGCCGGTAAAAAAATAGGATACACCTTGTTAAATCTTTGCAAGCGTGTTGGAAATCTATTCCGTCGTGATTCATTTAAACTGTCTATGAAAAACCCATACAGTCAAAGCTATCGAGAAAGCAGCTTAACATACAGCACTGCACTGCGAAAATTAACCGCATTGACAGTAGAAGATGTTAAAGCTGCTGAATGTCCACCCGATACGGTGGCTCGACTTGATTCAATGATTGAGAAACCCTCGATGAATCCAATGGGGCTTTTTGTCGTTAGAGAAATTGATAAAAGCATGTATGAAGCGGATCCAGCAAGTAAACAAGATGTTCGGTGTGAGCAAATTGCATCAATGGGCTAATCAGGTATGATTGCCAGTGTTTACCGCAACAAAAGGATTGGTTGGTATGACTCAGACGGTTCGTTGGGTGGGTTTTGCTCTGGTGGCGTGGCTGATTGGCTTATTGGGATGCGACAGACCTTGGAATGACCCCTATACGGATGAAGCCCCGGAAGAAGTGGTGTTGTACTCATCGTTTGCTGAACAACCTAAAACCTTAGATCCAGCCAAATCGTATTCGAGCAATGAATATCAATTTCTTGGACAAATTTATGAACCCCCGTTGCAATACCATTACTTGTTGCGTCCATATACTTTGGAACCGTTGACCGCTGCGCAAATGCCTCGCGTAGATTCTTTGATCCAAGACGGTCAGCGCATCAATCGTTATACCATTCGTATTCGACCGGGCATTCAATTTCAACCGCATCCAGCATTGGCAAAAGATTCGCAGGGACGTTATGTTTATCATCAATTAACCGAAGCTGACTTAATCCAGCATGGCATCAATGAATTGGCTGATTTTTCTCAACAAGGTACGCGTGAGTTAACCGCCGCTGATTATGTGTACCAAATAAAACGTTTGGCCCATCCTCAAGTGCAGTCACCCATTTTAGGATTGATGAGTGATTACATTGTTGGATTGGCCGATTTTGCCAAACAATTAAACAATCTGTATCGACAACAACAAACGGCTGAAAATCCATCCCCATTTATTGATTTGCGCCAGTATTCATTGGCCGGGGTACGGGTGTTGGATCGCTATACTTATCAAATTGACATTCAAGGGCAGTATCCACAATTTTTATATTGGTTGGCTATGCCATTTTTTGCTCCTATGCCATGGGAAGCTGATTGGTTTGAATCGCAACCAGGAATGCTTGATAACAATTTAACCTTGGATTGGTATCCATTGGGAACCGGTCCCATGTATATGGTTGAAAACAATCCCAACCGTGCCATCGTGTTGGAAAAAAATCCTTATTATCATTCCGATTATTATCCCAGTGCAGGAACGTTACAAGATGCACAAACTGGCTTGTTGGAAGATGCCGGTCGGCGCTTGCCAATGATTGATAAAATCGAATTCATCTTGGAAAAAGAAGCGATTCCGCGCTGGAATAAATTTTTGCAAGGGTATTATGATAGTTCGGGAATTGGATCAGACAGCTTTGATCAAGCAATTACTTTAGACGTGCAAGGTGAACCGATGCTTACGCCAGCCATGCAAGCCAAAGGCATACAATTGTATACTGAAGTTGAACCCAGTATTTTTTATTTGGGATTTAATATGTTGGATGATGTGGTAGGTGGCAATAGTGAGCGCGCGCGCAAGCTGCGCCAAGCCATTAGCATTTTGTTGGATTATGAAGAATTTGTAAGTATCTTTTTTAATGGGCGAGGGGTGCCTGCATTCAGTCCAATTCCACCAGGCATTTTGGGTTATCAAACCGGTGAGCAGGGCATCAACCCCTACGTGTATGATTGGCAAGATGGACGAGCCAAACGCAAATCGCTGGAAGAAGCAAAACAATTATTGGCGCAAGCCGGCTATCCCAATGGCCGTGATGTAAACACAGGCAACTCATTGATTTTAAATTACGACACACCCATCGGCAGTGGCCCGGATGATAAAGCGCGGTTTGATTGGCTGCGCAAACAGTTTGCAGCAGTGGGTATTCAATTGAATATTCGAGCAACTCAATACAACCGATTTCAACAAAAAATGCGTACCGGTAATGCGCAATTGTTTAGTTGGGGATGGCATGCCGATTATCCAGATCCAGAAAATTTTTTATTCTTATTGTACGGTCCCAATAGCAAAGTGCAGTTTGGCGGTGAGAATGCTGCCAACTATCAAAATTCAACGTATGATCGTTTGTTTGAACAAATGCGCAATATGCCGGATTCGCCCCAGCGTTTAGCGGTGATTGAACAAATGCTGGACATTGTGCAACGTGATGCACCATGGGTGTGGGGATTTCATCCACAGACATTTACCCTAGCGCATCAATGGAACCGAGTGATCAAACCCAATGCGATAGGCGCAAATATGGCTAAATACGCCAGATTAGATCCCATATTGCGTGAGCAAAAACGCAGCGCTTGGAACCAACCGATTATTTGGCCTTTGTTTGTGCTGGTTGGTTTATTATTGGTGATTGGGCTGCCAGTGGTCATTCAATATTGGCGCCAAGAATATCGTCCGCGCCATCGGAATCAATCATAGAACGATACCCAACGCTAATGACGTTGTGAAACTTATGAAAATATGATCAAATACAGGAATAAAAAAACCATTCATGAATACCAACAGTGTGCAGTAAATGAATCATCCACCATAAGGTTGAGCGAGACATCTATCCTCAAAGCTGGCTTTTCCCTGAGATTTAAAATTTTGGTGAATGGATACAATAAAAGATAACACACTAGGAGTGCTTCTTTTATGAGCAAACAAATCGCCATTTATTGGTTTCGTCAGGATTTGCGATTGTCTGATAATCCTGCGCTTACCAATGCTGCCGAGCATGGACGTGTGCTTACGGTTTATATTCTCGATGATGAGAATGCGGGCGATCATGCAATGGGTGGCGCAAGTCGTTGGTGGCTGCATCATTCACTTGCTTCGCTCAATAAATCACTCGGTGGTAATTTATCAATTTATCGAGGAAATCCGGTAGACATTCTTGCAGATATTATTACGCGCTTTGATGTCAATGCTGTCTATTGGAACCGGTGTTATGAACCTTGGCGGATAGATCGTGACGCAACAATCAAAGAATATCTGAAAGTCAAATGCATAACGGTTGAAAGCAGCAATGGTTCTTTGCTCTGGGAACCATGGAATATTAACAAAAAGGATGGTACGCCCTATAAAGTCTTCACCCCTTTTTACCGCAAAGGCTGCCTGCAGGCTGAGTCACCACGTGCACCATTACCCAAGCCTAAAAACGTAGCGTATCTTCGTGATGCTCAAGGTTCCATCGGGCTTGGTGAACTACATCTCCTGCCAGAGATACGTTGGGACAGACAACTTGTACCCCATTGGCAGATTGGAGAAGAACAAGCGCAGATGCGGTTTCAAAATTTCATTGATGAAGGTCTAGCGCATTACAAAGACGGGCGTAATTTTCCATCCAAACCGTATGTTTCACGTCTCTCTCCTTATCTCCATTTTGGGGAAATATCACCTAATCAGGTATGGTATGTTGTTCGCAGTATCGGTGATGATAAGCATGTAGACCATTTCTGTAGTGAGCTTGGCTGGCGAGAATTTTCATACAGTCAGCTCTATCATCATCCTGAGCTGCCGAGAAAAAATCTTCAATCAAAGTTTGATGCTTTTCCATGGATCGAAGATGATGCACGCTTACGTGCATGGCAAATGGGTCAAACAGGCGTGCCAATGGTTGATGCCGGTATGCGCGAATTGTGGCAAACCGGTTATATGCATAATCGCGTGCGAATGATTGTCGGCTCGTTCTTAGTGAAGAATCTGCGGCTCCATTGGCATCATGGTGAACGATGGTTTTGGGATACGCTGGTGGATGCAGATCTTGCAAATAACAGCGCCAGTTGGCAGTGGGTTGCTGGCTGTGGTGCTGATGCCGCACCTTATTTCCGCATTTTCAATCCAGTGACGCAAGGGCAGAAATTTGACCCAGATGGCAGTTACGTACGGCAATTTATTCCTGAAATAATAAATCTACCTGATAAGTATCTATTCACCCCATGGGAAGCACCAGAACTTATATTGCAAAATGCGGG
>WLWR01000141.1 GCA_012103495.1 Legionellales bacterium | reverse complement strand
TGTGTAAGACAGCCAGACTCTAAAATGATTTGTACACTGAGTTGGGCTTGGGTGGGCAATTGAGCTTGGATGGTTTTAATTTGTGCCAAAGTATAGGCGCGCGAACGTTTTGGTTTTTGGTTTGGGTCGGCGCGCTTAGAAGGAAGGTTCAATTGCTCAATCAACGGTAACGTTTTGAGTGCCATGCCATAACCTTGTATAGTGGCGGCACAGAGATTGCTTTGCTGTTGGCGAAAATCAAGATACGCTTGTGCCTGTGCTTGGGTGATGTGTTTTAATTGCTGAATGCCAAACTGCTGCTGGATCCATTCGGCAGCTCGGGCTAAGTCACCGATGTACCGATTGACCGTTCGGTCGCTTCTTAAATTTTTTCCACTGGCCTTGGAGTACCCACGATGCGCCCGAGCGTTGATCCAGCGTTCAGCTTGTTCACGCATAGAGAGTTGTTTTTTAGGATGACTCCGCCCCCTAGAACCATGTTTTTGTGCCATGAATCTTTATATCCTTTAAATATTTGCTGATAGTGGATTGTACAACACGACACCGTTTTTCTCTGTAGAGCCAAATGCGGATCTCATGTTGGGAAGCGCCAATTTGATATAACTGGATGATCTCTTGTCGGTAGGCATCGAGTTTACGGCGTCCGCGAAAGGTGCATTTTTGTTGAGCGAGATTGCGCAGATTACGGATGGTGTTCAGAGTGTCTTGTGCTTGTTCTTGGGTCATGCAAGATGTTGGTTTGGCACGTTGGTGAAGGTTACGTCGAATGTGTGTAATGAGGTTCGTGGGTGTTTCTTGGTGCAATGCATGAATCAAGGCGTCGAGCAAATTGTGACAAGTTTGTTGTGTAGGTTGTGCAAGATTGAGTTGAGATTTGAGTTGTTGGAGCAGAGCGATCAGTGCAACCGATTGTGTCATTTTTGTGGCTAAAAAATTATTCCTAGTATATTCCATTGCCTTATTCCATACCCCCTATTCCAAAGTGGCTAAAAGTCGATTAATTTGTTTGATTATACAATGAGTTATAAAAAATCTCTACGAGGTCACCCTGACAAACGCAAGCGCTTTTTGCGCGCGTTTGTCAGGGTGGTGTACTGAGTTGGTGATAATGAACGTGGTATGAATTCTTATTCAAAGTTTGTGATAGAAAGAGTGAGTTGGCAAGCAAAATTATTTGGACAATTTATAGCGTTGCATAAAATTTGAGAGAAGGGTAGCCTCCCTTCCGCCCAAGCTGATTGTTTTAATTCTTAACAATTATGCTTGTTAAGAATGACCAGATTAATTAATATTTGGCTACATTCGTTTTAGTGAATTGAAAATAAAGGAAATACTAGTATGAACAGAACTGGTGAGCAGTTTTCTCAATCATCTCAACAGGCAAATGTTGAACAACATGGCCAACAACTTCAGCAGTTTGTACTGCCGCCCTCTTTTAATGATGTGAAAATGCGCATTCAAACAGCTTATGGGGAAAATACCATAGCTAAATTACCTAACTTTCAAGGGGATTTTATTAATTTTGGATATTGGACTGATAAACAATTGGAGGTAAAAGATAAAGGAATTAGTGTTGAAGAACGGGTTGAAGCATCACGAAGACTTTATTCTTATACGGTAGAACCATTAGAGATTACACATAATGATTTGTTGCTAGAGATTGGTTTTGGGCAAGGCGTAGGGACTTGTCATATAAACGAGACCTTTTCACCCAAAGGTATTGAAGCAGTTGATATTACTCCTGAACAAGTCGCCAGAGCGAATGCTCGGTTTAGCGAATTAGGCTCTGTTACATTTTCTATTGGTGATGCTGAAAGTTTAACCTTTAGCGAGAGAACATTTGATAAAGTTTATTCTGTAGAAGTTGCACAGCATTTTCCAAATTTCCAGGAGGCGGCATTCCAAATGGCAAGGGTACTAAAACCAAAAGGACTTCTGTCATTTTCAGCGCATCTTGCAACATCTGTTTCTGCGTTTAATGCTTTGTGTAAGGAAGGTCTTTTTGTTAATGAAGGGATTGATTGTCTTGTTCCGATGACTTATGTCTTTGAAGCTCTTTCAAATGCTGGTTTCGTTGTAAAACAATCCAATGACATTAGTGTGCAAGTATTTCCTGGCTACGATGCCTGGTTTGAGCAGAAAAAAGCAGAAGATCCAACTTCTGTTACCGAATGGACAAAAAAGATTTACACCGCTTATCAAAGAGGATTAATAGGGTATTATCGATTTTTTGCTCAGAAAAAAGGTGACGCTGACGCAGACGCAAAAGAACAAGAGGCAGCCATACAATTAGATCCCACGACAGATAAACAAGCCCAAAGTCCTAACCCAAGCTAGCAAATGAATTGCTATTGCGTTTGCTGCTGCGCATAATCCAAATTGGTAATTTTAATGCACCCACGCAGAAATTGCCCAGCAAAGGGAAATGGCGCTTGATATCGATCCAAACAAGACTGAAAGTTTGGATCTTCTTTGGGAATGTCGGAGGAATGTTTGATCTCATCAAAACGATCTTTCTCAGAATGATATAGATCAAATTGAAGATGAGTATCTTTATAAAAGTCTTCGGTTAAATTGATTAAAGTTTTGATTTCACGCAGTTCGGCCAGAATGTTGGACGTTTTGTACCCATGCGCGCCCGCACTTAATAACGTTGGAAATGAAAGCGAATAATACAAAGAAGGTACGGACTGTCCTTGATAGGGTCGCATGGTAATGGGCGCGTAATTTTTTAATTTATAGGAATGTATATAAGCATCCTCAATGGCGGTGGTTGGCATGGCGGTGGATGACTCATCGTTTGGAATAAAACCAGGATACATGCCTTTACCAATAGCAATTAAGTGATCGATGGTATTTAAATGATAAGGCTTCGGTTTAAGGTTCTTTTTACCCATTGCAAGACTAAATGCCTCTTGGGTCACGTCGTAAGTCATTTGACTTCGACAATAAAAGGATTGATTCCAAGCTTGTTCCAACCAATAGTTGCGTAATAATACAGCTTTGGTGTTTTTTGCTAAATCCAGCGATGCCCACTTGTGACCTAAAAATATGACATCACAACTCCACTGCCGTCCTTCTTCACTATTGAGGGCAATTTCTCGAAAGATCTCCTGTTGTTCACTCAATGTCTTAGGAGCATAGTAGCTTATTTTGAAATCACGCTTCAAATTTAAATGCGCTGTGTTATCGGAAACATTAGGGAGAAAAAAGGCGGATCTTGCACCTGCGGAAATGTGCCAAACCGTTTTCACCACACCTTCGATCGGTGGGTCGAGCAATTGCCATAGACCAAAAAATTCACCTTGGTTCACGACTTTGGCGGGCATGAGTCGGGTTTCACTTTCAAAATAGACTTCGGCCAAGTTCTTGGTGATAAAGCCCATGGGAGTAAACCGATAACCCAATTGTTTTTTCAGTTCAGAGGAAATCTGCTGATGTGACAAAGGTAAGTCTTGATAATGAGCGTTAGGTAAATGCAACTCACCTTGATATAGGATTTTGGCACCATAAGGGTATTTCACTTTGATAAAGTGATATTGGTCATTGGGTTTGATTAAGTCAATGATATTCGCCAGTGTGGTATCTAAGTTGGCGATCTCATCACGCATGTCACGCCATGTGGCAATTTCAATTAGGTCGTGGCTCATCGTAATTCCATTTAGAAATATCATTTAATAATAACATAAAAAAATCATGCACAAAAAAAACAAGCAAAAATAGAATTTCCTTTCTACCTGTCGTATGTTTTAGTTAACGTTCAGAACCAAAACCAGGGAGGCCGATATGGAATTTGTAATTTTGGCTGATACAGTAAAATCAATATGCTTGCTGCATGATACCGCAATTGGGATGGAATCCATCTCACCAACTTTTCATATATCAAATCATCAAGATACTTCGGGAAACAGCCTATTGTCTTTTATGACTGTGGCCGATCGAATCGGGTTGCGGCATCAGATCCAGGCACATCAAAAGAAGCATCAATTCAAGGTTCATTCATCACTTACTCATAGGACACTGTTATGAATAAATTAGCAACAAGGGAAACTATTGCGAATCGACTGCCTCTTTCATTGAAGTTGCAAATATCGAAAGCACAATTTCACATTCATCAAGAGAAATTGAAGAGTCAGTATGATAACTGGCAGGAGCTATTAAATTTGGGCGCTGAGATGGCCGATGCACTGTATAAAAAAGGTGCACGTTATGATTTGATAAATCGTTGGTTAGCGTTTTTGAAAACGCAAAGTAATGCTTGAGTGGTTTATCAAGCACAGTGGCTGGCAAAGGTCAGAGTGGTTGATAGAAGCTAGTAATTGGATGGTTTAGACCGATGCACCAGGACTTAAAAGATTACATCACTCAACATTCGGCTGGAAACATCTATTGGAAAGATTTAAACGGTCGTTATCTGGGTTGTAACGAACAGTATGCCGAAGTATTGGGCTTATCTTCTCCACAAGCCCTTGTTGGATTGAACGACGATGATCTT
>WLWR01000140.1 GCA_012103495.1 Legionellales bacterium | reverse complement strand
CCACCAGGGCGCCGGATACAGAAATCTGCACGCTTGGGTGGTGTGTGAGAAGCGCAATCCTGCTATTTCAACCTGTCATATCTGTTGCCTATAGCTGCTTAACTTAGGAAACGAACACGACAGGGTGGTTACACAGAATTATTTACAGGCTCGAATGATTTGTATTTAGCATTTTCTCTAAATTTGAAGATGAAATCTTTGTTGGTTCTAATTTGAATTTACCTTCTATTTTTTTCATCTTGAAGAAAAGAATATTTCTATTATTTCTTCTCAAGATCAAGCAAATTTTTTTTAAATTATCTTCTGTAATTTTTGTTCCAAAATAGACTGCCTTTAATGCTTTAACTGGATACTTATGTGGCTTGTTAACGTCCCCCAAAAAAACACGCCACTCTTTCTCATATTTCCAGTCTAAATATTTAGTTGTCAATAATTTTAAATAAGCTTCATCTTTTTTCTCTGGTGAGCTACAAAGTAAATCATCAACTTTTATTTTAGGAAAAGATTCTTCATAATTTACTCTATATACTTTAGGTTCTTTATTTCTATCAACAAAAGGTGGGGACGATGTATCAAATTCAAGACAAAAACCTGTATGACCGCCAGAATAATGTGCCCACATAAGAATATGATCATTTTTTTCACTGAAGCAAGAACATCCCACCTTGTGCTCATCTTGAATTTTTTTTAGTAAATTATCAAGAAATTCTGGATAATATTTTTCTATCTCATTCTCACTTACATCTTCTTCGAGTATGTCACACTCTTTTGCTATAAGTTTTTGTATCTTGATACGAAATTTATTTGAGGCATCTAGACTCCTATCTATTGATTCATCCCAAATTGCACAATCATAAGGATCATTAAATTCACTCGGGCATTTAAAATATATCTGAGATTCTTTCAAATTATTCAAAAAATTTTCATCATCAGTAGTTTGATATTTGAACAAAGTTTTAGGCATATCTGTCATATTGGTCAAATCCAAAGATTACTATAAGTTTTATCAACCAAACCCATTGAAAAGTTTCTAAATATTCTAAAATCATTGTCCAACTTAAAGATTCCATTTTACCACATACTTTCAACTACATCTTTTAAATTTTTACCCCGCTCTACCTATTGCAGCAAGCAAAATTGTGGCAATAAATCTGAACCTGATCCGTTCCACTGTACAGTGGAACGGATCAGGTTCACTCCACTTGAATTTATCATTGTTTGAACATGCCCAAATTATTATGGATGCCTTCGAGAAAGTGCTTTGCGCATTGCAAACATTGGGTCGACATATTCATACTGAATTATCGTATTATCCCATTTGGGTGATGCAAGGAGAAGCCTTTGAAAACAACCGAGATAAAGTCGTTGAGGCACTCACTCATTTTGCTCCCGTGATAGGATTGTCACCCCAAGAAACTTGGACGTGTCCCGGCGTTGTGGCCGGGACACGCAAAACGATAGCTCTTGTTCAAGCTGTCGATCATGCCAAAGATGCCTTCAAGGAAGTGACTCAAAGCTGCAAAACCATTTCCAAAGAAATCCCAACGAAACCCGTGCGGGATATCTTAGCGAACAATGGGTACGGAGCCGTTAAATTAAAACAGGTCTATCGTCATCTCCATTATCTTGAATATCAACCCACCCGTAACACACGGCTAAAGAGCAGTGTTCCCGGTACCGATGGTTTTGTATTATGATGCCAACGATTAAGTGATTGCCGATGTGGGTGAGATCAAAGTGGTGAACGATGTGAAAGGAGGCAGTGAACCGTTTCGTAGCGCGAAAGACTTAAATGGAGTTGCTAATTTTTAGATAGGTTCGAAAAAATTAGAGTACTTGGGTATTTCGCGACAGTGACTCATTACAAAAATAGACTCTATCGGACTTAATCAATCATAATTTAACTTTCTTTACTAGGTAGCACCAGGGTAGCACTGACATTTTTTGACTAATGTATGAAAAATGTCTGTCTGTCATAACTGTTTGATTTGAAAGAGAATTCCTGGTGGCCAGAGGCAGAATCGAACTGCCGACACGAGGATTTTCAGAGTTGAACTTGAAAATTAAGTAATTGATTTTTAAGGTTTTTTTAGTGCGGGACACCCACTGCATTTGGCGGACTGTGGTTAACTGTGGTTCACTGAAATACGCAAAAGTCCCGCGAGGGTTTTTTGGGTTAATAATAGAAGATTTGTGATAACTTACTCTTTTTCCTTTGTCTATTTTGTTCTTGTCATTGAGGTTGAACAATCACTGGGTACAGAAATCTGCACGCTTGGGTGGTGTGTGGGAGAAGTGCAACCCTACTATTTCAACTTGGCGTATTTGTTGCCTATAGCTGCTTCACTTAGGAAACGAACACGACAGGCATATTGTGAGCAATCAGGGATAAGCTATCGCAGTTTTGTGTATCAGCACCACCGTTTGTCCAGTCAATCGAAGCCATCATCGATTGATTTTGTTGAAACCAAATCCGCCCCAACAATCAGGCATCAAGCTGTCGGTGGTCTTCAATTACTGTTGCCCAACGGCATACGCATTAGCATCAGCAATGAGGCGAATCTTCAACTGTTGAAAAGCGTGTTGGCCTTAGCCGGTGATGTGCGATGCTAAGGCTGCCAGAAGGCACGCGAATTTATGTAGCAGCCAGAGCAGTTGATTTTCGTAAGGCTATCAATGGCTTGGTTGCCGTAGTTGTCGAGCAGTTTGAGTGTCCGGTTAACGACGGCACCGTTTATGTATTTTATAATCGCAGTTGCAACCGGGTGAAATGCTTGTTTTGGGATAAGAACGGATTTGTACTTTACCAAAAGCGTCTGGAGCGCGGTCGATTCAAATTCAGCACATTAGACCGTACGGATTATGTCATCACTCAACCGCAATTAGATTGGCTTATTGCCGGTCTTGACTTCAAATTAATGCATGAGTTTCCTGAGCTTGATTTTACGCATTATTTTTAACACAACGGGTTGATTTTCATGTTAAATCGAACTGGATTTTGTTATAATTTCAGTGGTAAAAACAATGGGTTAATCGAGAAAAGTGACTGCCATTTCATTCGAGAAATTACAACAAGAAAACACTCGCTTATTGACCTTGATTGGGCAGTATGAACGTACGATTGAACAACAAAAATCATCGATTCAAAATTTGCATCATCAACTTCATTTATTCCGTAGCGCTCGTTTTGGCCGTAAAAGCGAAAAAAGTGTTGTCCTCGAACAATATGCGTTTGTGTTTGATGAAGCACGCTCTGTTGAAACCGATATCTCTGACGTCACGGAGAAACCCGAAACAGAAACAATCACCTATACCCGAAGCAAACATAAAACAGGTCGAAAGCCCTTACCAAAATCATTGCCGTACCTGGAAAAAATTCATGACCTGGCGGATGCGGATAAACAATGCGCTTGCGGTTGCGCTCTCACTCCTATCGGCAATGAAATCACCGAGCAATTGGACGTTGTTCCACAAATGACGTTTCGTGTAGTTCATATTCGAAAAAAATATGCCTGCAAAGGTTGTGAAAATACCATTCAGTTAGCCCAGAAACCCAAGCAGCCCATCGATAAAGCCATTGCGGCGCCAGGACTTCTGGCTGCGGTGACCGATGCTAAATTTAATCGGCACATGCCGCTCTATCGTCAGGAAGCCATGTTTGCCGAATCGAAATTATCGATCACCCGCGGCACGTTGAGTCACTGGCTCATTCAGTCCGCCCATCTGCTGACTCCATTGGTCAAACTGATGGAAGCTGATATTCATACCCATGATATTGCCTATGCGGATGAAACACCCTTGCAGGTGCTCAAAGAAAAAGGTCGCTCACCCACGCAGAAATCTTATATGTGGCTCTTTGTTGGCGGACCACCCGATAAACGAGCTTTTGTCTATCAATATCACCCGACGCGTGCGCACAGTGTACCTTTTGATTTCTTTACCGATTTCAAAGGTTATTTGCACGCCGATTGTTATGGTGCCTATGTGGCTTTGGGCAAGCTTGCGCACATCCAACATGTTGCCTGCTGGGCGCACGCCAGACGCTATTTCGTCGAGGTGGCCAAAAGTACAAAAAAAGAAGGACTGGCGCATCAAGTCGTCAAACACATCGGTAAACTTTATCAGTTGGAACGTGAACTGAAAGACAACAACGCCTCTTTCGCTCAGATCTTTATGCGACGCGTCAAAGACGCAAGACCCATACTTATTCAAATCAAAAAATTGCTGGATGAGGCACAGTTTAAAGTACCGCCCAAAAGTCCCATAGGTGCTGCGCTCCACTATTCGCGCACGCATTGGAATGCATTGAATCATTATTTACACGATGGTCGACTCGAAATCGATAACAACCGCAGTGAGCGCGCCATCAAACCTTTTGTCATCGGCCGAAAAAACTGGCTCTTTCATGGCAATGATATCGGCGCGCACGCCGGAAGTATCCTCTTCTCACTCATTGAGACCTGCAAACAACATCAGGTCGACGTATTCTCCTGGCTTAAATACGTCCTTGCCAATATTCATCGAGCCGATACGGTCGA
>WLWR01000139.1 GCA_012103495.1 Legionellales bacterium | reverse complement strand
GTTAGTTTCATGGCCGCGCATAAATTTTCTATCGCCAAATCTTGACCAAATACGCGAGATTTCAATCGTTTTTCTAAGTGACGTAGACGACTCTTATCTGAAGCTGAAACATTTCGTGTTGGAATGCGCACCATCTTTGCGACAATCGCTTCAATTTCATGAATACCGATCACTTGTTTTCGTTTATGATTAGGTCGTAAAGCTTGATAAGCACCGGCTTCATCCACGACATCAATGGCTTTGTCAGGTAAAAACCGTTCGTTTAAATAGCGGGCCGACAATTCCGCCGCTGCATGTAAGGAAGGAATGGAAAATTTTACATGATGATGGGTTTCAAATCGTTCTTTCAATCCTTTTAAAATTTGAAACGATTCTTCGGTAGACGGTTCACAGATATCAATTTTTTGAAACCTGCGCGCCAGGGCGTGATCTTTTTCAAAAATACTACGATATTCTTGATACGTGGTTGCACCAATGCATTTTAATTCACCATTGGCCAGTAATGGTTTTAACAAGTTGGATGCATCCATTACCCCACCAGAAGCCGCTCCAGCACCAATGATGGTATGAATTTCATCAATGAATAAAACGGCATGACGCTTATCAATCAATTGCTGTAATACCGCTTTCAAACGTTTTTCAAAATCACCTCGATATTTAGTCCCTGCCAGCAGTGCGCCCAAATCCAGTGCATAAATCACACTGCTGCTCATGGCTTCGGCGATATCACCTTCGACAATCAATTTTGCCAAACCTTCAGCAATCGCGGTTTTGCCCACCCCGGCTTCACCGACCAACAGTGGATTGTTTTTACGTCGGCGGCACAAAATTTGCACCGCGCGATTGACTTCATCTTGCCGACCAATCAGTGGATCAATATAACCTTGCAACGCTCGCTGATTTAAATTAGTGCAATATTTTTCCAGAGGATCATTGCTGGAAGGTTGTGGTTCAAGTACATCATCATCCTCTAACTCCGATGACAAGGGATCCGTTTCATCCGGTGATTGCATTTTAGAAATACCGTGTGAAATATAATTCACCACATCAAAGCGCGTCACATTCACTTGATGCAATAAATAAACTGCTTGGCTGCCTTGTTCTTGCTCACCAAAAATTGCCACTAATACATTGGCTCCATTGACTTCATGACGTCCGGCCGATTGCACATGAAATACCGCACGTTGCAACACACGTTGGAATCCCAAAGTAGGTTGCGTTTCACGATCCACTTCATCGGGAGGTAAGGTGGGGGTGTTTTGGTGAATGAATTGTTGTAATTGCTGGCGCAATTGCTGAATGTTAGTGCCCAAGCCTTGCAACACATTGCTTGCGGCGGGATTATCCAATAAATGCAGTAATAAATGTTCAACCGTGATGTATTCATGCCGTTGTTGTTTGGCCGATTGAAATGCACTGCTTAAAGTATATTCTAATTCTTTGTTTAACATGGTTAGCCCCTTTTATTCGCTTGCCGCGAGCTATTCAGATTCCATCACACATAACAGTGGATGTTCATGACGTTTGGCATAATCGATCACTTGCATCACTTTTGTTTCCGCTATTTCTCTGGTAAATAAACCGCAAATGGCGCGCCCTTGAGTATGTACCTGCCACATCAATTGTGTGGCTTGCTGCTCACTGCAATGGAAGAAAAATTTTAGCACGTCCACCACAAATTCCATGGGGGTGTAATCATCATTGAGTAACAAAACTTTGTAGCGTTTAGGATGCGCTAATTTCGGTTTGGCGTCTTGAACCGCCGGCTGATCAGCGAAAATTTCTTCTAGTGCGTTGCTACTCATTTTTTCCCATCCGTTAATTAAAAAATAGACGATCCTGGGATGCTTTGCATGAGTAGCAACGATGAACCTTTCTTAACTTAGCCACCCTGAGGTGTGAGTGAGGGGCGAGTAGCGAACGGCGTCGGTGAGTGATCGTGTTGTTGTTGTTCGTCTTCATCAAGTCTTGTCGCTGGTTGTTGTAACACCATTCGCAATTGGATCATTTGTTGATGCAAACTCAATACCGATTCAATACCTTCCTTAGGCAATGATTTACAGGCCGTAAGATTATCATCCAGCGCCGCACAATTTTCCGCTATCTGATAAATTTGATGCCGTTTTTGCATATAGTCGACCATGTTGTTTCGCATGGCGTTAAAAAAGCCCGGATGAGCGCTTGTCAATGAATGACTGTAATGGGTTAATACCGCACGTTGTGATGGCTTTGGTAACGCTGCATATTGCTGTTGTGCAGGAGGCGGTAGCAACAATTGCTCGACACACACATCACAAATTTGCTCATGGGTCATTTCAGTGCCATTTTTCAAAACATCCTGGTTATCCATACCATTGCTTACGACATCCTGCTGCTGTTTAAACAATTCCTTATATCGACTGAGTAACGCTTCTCCAAATTGTTCCATCATCTCCGGTTGCTGCAAGCGATATTGTAAGTTGGTGGCCACATCTTGTTTGTGATCACACAATTTTTGATGCAATGCACGCGCATCAGCAGGCGCTGAAGGTGCCATGGGTTGTTGCGTCAACTGAGCAAAAGTACGGGTCAATGCCACCGTATGCTTTTTCATCAAAGTGATAATATTGTCATTAAAGTGCTGCTTGGCTTGTCTGCACCATTGGTTTACTTGCTTAGGCATCTGTGCCAAATCAGTCAAAGCACTGGCCATAATTTGTTGCAACCATTGAAGTGCTCCATCCTTGCGTTTGACTGGATTTGGCTGTTCTGCCACATCATGCCCTTTCGTTGCGCGCGGGACTGTACGCGGGCGCAGTGCTGTCGCCCAATGAATATTGTCTTGGGAAGGAGCAAGC
The DNA here is from genome assembly GCA_012103495.1 of Legionellales bacterium. Lineage (GTDB taxonomy): Bacteria > Pseudomonadota > Gammaproteobacteria > WLWR01 > WLWR01 > WLWR01. The sequence continues at coordinate 1,727 of WLWR01000139.1, read as the reverse complement.
TTACCTACCCAATCTTTTAATTGTTGGGCAGCAACAGCCGCTTGGTACAACGTATGAGTAATGCGTTTGATCAATGTATTTAAAGGTGAATTGATTTGACGCTGAATATCAGCGGAGGAATAAGGTGCCACGGGAGATTTTACCGATTCGGGATCTCGAAGCGCTTGTCCTATTGGGTGCTTTTGCACAGGCATTGTTGCATACTCCTTAATTCATTGAAATTAGCTACAGTATACCGAACAATCATTAAGTTTTCCTTAAGGTGATACTCTGCACTCGTTCCCTTCTGAAGAATCATTGTTGAGAGGCTGTTCAGGATTCGACCCCACGGACGCAAAAAATGCAGATGTGTGTATTTGAGATTGTCGTCTACTAGGTAATACTGTGCGCCCATTTGTTGTTTCTGAGGCATTATCAAAGCACTGTTCAGGATTCGACCCCACGGACGCAGATGTGTGTACTTGAGATTGTCGCCTAGGCTGTTGATGAGACTCTCTGACTCTCATTAGCTGCCGACCATGATTGTGAAATAACGTAGCATATTCTGGACAAAGGAGTTCCGGTAGGCTTTTACCCTGAGTAGCTGACTTTAGAAATGAGTGATAGATATACCCCAACGTCTCTTTTGATAATCCTGTTAATTCAAGTGTCACTAAATCGGAGGGTAATTGGTTTATTATCAACCGAACAGCATCCATCTTCATATTTTTTAAGTGAATTTTAGTAATGTTATCCCAAGAGAACTCTTCCAAATTAAGCAGCGATTCAACAGCTTGTGCTGGCCACGCTGTCAATGCAAGATACAAATTTTGATCAGCGTTCAATTGTCCAGTGCCAATGCGGTGCCTTCTACTCATTTTTCATCTCTCACTACTTAAAAAATTCAGTTTAATCATTACCCTAGAATTGAAATTGGTAAAAATTGAGCTGACACCAATAGTACCCGCAAAACCTTAAGGATTTATTAACAGTAATCAGACATGGTCTTATTTTCTTCGACCTGATGTTTTTTTGAAATTGAAGATACAAAGAATTGAGCAAGCGGTTGATAGTCAACCGTTTGCTTCTATAAATGAGATTGAATGGTCTGCGACAACAAATCTGTGAATTAAGAAGAGACAACCAAACTTGGTTACATTTGCTCAATCATGGCTTGACCAAAGGCAGAGCAACTCAGCAACTTGGCGCCTTCAAGCAAACGAGCAAAGTCATAGGTTACGGTTTTAGCAGCAATGGTGCGCTCCATCGCTTGAATGATCAAATCAGCCGCATCGCGCCAACCGATATGCCGCAACATCATTTCCGCCGATAAAATCAAAGACCCCGGATTGACTTTATCTTGTCCAGCGTATTTAGGCGCTGTCCCATGGGTCGCTTCAAACACCGCAACTTTATCACTTAAATTAGCACCCGGCGCAATGCCAATTCCCCCGACTTGCGCAGCCAGCGCATCGGAAATGTAATCGCCATTCAAATTCATGGTGGCAATCACACTGTATTCTTCTGGTCGTAATAAAATTTGCTGTAAAAACGCATCGGCGATCACATCTTTAATAATGATGGATTGATTGGTTTTGGGATGTTTGATTTCATGCCAAGGGCCACCATCCAATGGCTGTGCACCAAAACCTTCGCGTGCCACTTCATAGCCCCACTCTTTGAATGCGCCTTCGGTATATTTCATAATATTGGCTTTACATACCGACGTCACCGACTTCCGCTTATTT
>WLWR01000138.1 GCA_012103495.1 Legionellales bacterium | reverse complement strand
TATGATGCTTAGGATCTGGTAAAATCTCACGTTTTGGTACTTCTCTTCTTCTTGGCATATCTCGTTCCTACAGTCTCAGATGAATTTTCAGAACTTCTGTTACTTTTTATTTTTCGGTCTTTTCGTACCGTACTTCGAGCGACCTTGCTTACGGTCATTCACACCCGATGTATCCAAGCTTCCGCGAACCACATGGTAGCGCACACCTGGTAAATCTTTTACACGACCACCGCGAACTAACACCACGGAATGCTCTTGCAAATTATGACCTTCCCCACCAATGTAGGAGGTAACTTCCTGTCCATTGGTTAACCGCACCCGCGCAACTTTACGCATGGCTGAATTAGGTTTCTTGGGTGTTGTGGTATACACACGTGTGCAAACTCCGCGCTTTTGCGGACACCCTTCTAAGGCCGGAACATTACTTTTCTTACCTTGTCCTCTCCGGCTACCACGGACTAATTGATTCGTTGTTGGCATTCGTTATCAGCTCCACAGCCACTTTAAAATTTAGCACTGTAATATTTAATGTTTATTTAAGAGTAAGTTACTAAACCGTACTACAAGGAGGCGAGATTCTATACATGCACTAACTGCTTGTCAAGCAATCCATTTAGGTTTTTTCCTACGGGATTTTTAGATTACGAATGGCTGGATGAAAGAACCGTTGTGCTCTGAAAATATACGTTCCAAGCGTGATTCCTGCTTGTTTACACAACGATTCAATATTTGTTCTCTAACCAGGCAACAATCTTATCGTGAGATAAAATCACTGCCTGGAAACCTTACAGGATAGTATTCCTTTAACTTTGTTGATCGCCGGTTTGTGAACCGTCTGGTTTGTCTTGCGTTTCATTAATATTCAATGCCTGACTCAACGCTTGTTCCACCTCGCTGGCCGATACTTTACTCTCACCTTTGAGTTCGGCTTCGCGCAATTCGCGACGACGCTTGTGGTAAGTTAAGCCAGTGCCAGCTGGAATTAATCGACCAACCACTACATTTTCTTTCAACCCACGCAACTCATCCAATTTGCCGCTAACCGCCGCTTCAGTGAGCACGCGCGTAGTTTCTTGGAATGAGGCTGCGGAAATAAAAGATTCTGTTGCTAACGATGCTTTAGTGATGCCAAGCAACATCGGTTCAGACACCGCAGGTTGTTTATTGTCAGCCAATACTCGCTCATTTTCTGTTAATAATGTACCTTCATCCACTTGTTCACCGGCTAAAAATTGAGTCTCACCAGCTTCAAGCACTGTATGTTTACGCAACATCTGTCGTACAATCACTTCAATGTGTTTGTCATTAATCTTAACCCCTTGCAACCGGTACACATCTTGAATTTCATTCACAATGTAATTGGCCAGTGCGGTAGGGCCTAGTAAACGTAAAATATCATGCGGACTCAGTGGTCCATCGACGATGATTTCACCTTTTTCAACATGTTCTCCCTCGAACACGGAAATGTGTCGCCATTTAGGAATGAGCTCTTCATATTTGTTGCCATCATTTTGGGTGATCACCAAACGACGCTTACCTTTGGTTTCTTTACCAAATCCAACAATACCGGAAACTTCCGCCATGATTGCAGCATCTTTGGGACGCCGCGCTTCGAATAAATCAGCAACCCGCGGTAACCCTCCGGTAATATCACGTGTTTTCGAAGTTTCTTGTGGAATCCTGGCAATAATATCACCCACTTTTAACTCATTGCCATCTTCAAAATTAATAACCGCATCAGTGGGTAAATAATATTGTGCTGGAACTTTGGTGCCAGGCAAGAAAACTTCCTTGCCTTTCTTATCAACAATTTTTACCAATGGGCGTAAATCTTTACTGGCCGCAGTCCGTTGTTTGGGATCGGTTACGACAATACTAGACAATCCGGTGATTTCATCGGTTTGCCGATTCATCGTCACCCCTTCGATTAAATCAACGAATTTAAGATTACCACCCACCTCACAAATTACTGGGTGAGTATGTGGATCCCATTGAGCAACAACTTGTCCTGCTTGAATTTCAGCACCGTCGCTAAAGGCCAACACAGCGCCATACGGTAGTTTATAACGTTCACGTTCTCGACCATTGTTGTCGATCACCGCCACTTCGCCTGAACGAGAGACAGTAATAAATTTATCATCGCTACGTTTAACAGTTTTAACATTATGCAGTTTTAAACGGCCTTTATTTTTTAGTTGCACACTGTTTACCGCAGTGGAGCGAGACGCGGCCCCACCAATGTGGAAGGTCCGCATGGTTAACTGAGTACCAGGTTCACCAATTGATTGTGCCGCAATGACCCCAATCGCTTCACCAAAATTCACCAAATGCCCGCGAGCCAGATCACGCCCGTAGCAGTTTGCGCAAATACCAAATCGCGTTTGACAGGTAATCGGTGAGCGCACTTTAATTTCATCAATTGCTAACTCTTCTAATTGCTCAACTAATTTTTCATCCAACAATGTTCCTTTGGCAATCACCAAATCATCACTGTTAGGTAGATAAACATCTTCGATCACTACACGACCTAACACCCGCTCACGCAAGGGTTCAACGATGTCTCCACCTTCAATCATTGGTGTCATCACCAATCCTTGGTCTGTGCCACAATCGGCTTCAGTGATCACCAAATCTTGTGCCACATCCACCAAGCGCCGAGTTAAGTACCCTGAATTGGCTGTTTTTAACGCCGTATCAGACAAACCTTTACGCGCACCGTGAGTCGAAATAAAGTATTGCAATACATTCAACCCCTCACGGAAGTTTGCGGTAATCGGTGTTTCAATAATCGAGCCATCTGGTTTGGCCATTAATCCCCGCATTCCCGCCAATTGGCGTAACTGCGCCGCTGATCCCCTAGCACCGGAATCAGCCATCATAAAAATAGGATTAAAAGAAGCTTCTTCAACCAGATTTCCTTCTGCATCTTTTACTTGCTGTTTTGAAATGCGCTGCATCATGGCTTTGGCTACTTGTTCATTGGTACTGGACCAAATATCAATAACCTTATTGTAGCGTTCACCATTAGTAATCAAACCAGAAGCATACTGATCTTCAATTTCTTTGACTTCTTTTTCCGCCAATTCGATGATGCCAGCTTTATCTGCTGGAATTGCAATGTCTTCAATTCCAACCGATGCTCCAGAACGGGTTGCATAATGAAAACCGGTATACATTAATTGATCTGCAAAAATAACAGTCTCTTTAAGACCCAACTGGCGATAGCAAGTATCAATGACTTTGGACACCACTTTATTAGTGACTGGGCAATTGATTAATTCAAACGATAATCCTGCCGGTAAGATATCCGCCAACAAAGCGCGTCCAACGGTGGTATCTTCTAACGATCTGCTGGTTTGCAATTGACCTTCAGCATCAATACGGCTTTGCTCAATTCTTACTTTTACTTTTGCGTGTAACTCTACTTGACCGGATTCGTAAAACCGATGCACTTCTTTGGTATTGGCAAAAACCATCCCTTCGCCACGCGCATTTATTTTTTCTCGGGTTAAATAGTAAAGACCTAATACTACGTCTTTACTAGGAACAATAATTGGTTCGCCACTGGCTGGTGACAAAATATTATTGGTAGACATCATTAAGGCACGAGCTTCCAATTGTGCCTCTAAAGTCAATGGCACATGCACCGCCATTTGATCACCGTCAAAGTCGGCATTGTAGGCTGTACAAACCAGGGGGTGCAGTTGAATGGCTTTGCCTTCAATTAAAATAGGTTCGAACGCTTGGATCCCCAATCGGTGTAAGGTTGGTGCTCGATTGAGTAAGACAGGATGTTCACGAATCACTTCCTCTAAGATATCCCAAACTACCGCTTCTTCATTTTCAACCATTTTTTTAGCAGCTTTGATCGTGCTGGCTAACCCTCTAAACTCAAGTTTGCTAAAAATAAACGGTTTGAATAATTCCAGCGCCATTTTTTTCGGCAATCCGCATTGGTGCAATTTTAAGGTGGGTCCAACCACAATGACTGACCGCCCTGAGTAATCAACCCGTTTCCCTAATAAGTTTTGGCGAAATCGGCCTTGTTTTCCTTTAATCATATCCGCTAGTGATTTCAAGGGACGTTTGTTTGAACCAGTAATGGCGCGACCACGACGACCATTGTCTAACAATGCATCAACCGATTCTTGCAACATGCGCTTTTCATTACGCACGATAATATCCGGCGCACTTAATTCCAATAATCGTTTTAATCGATTATTTCGATTAATCACGCGACGATATAAATCATTTAAATCAGAAGTAGCAAACCGGCCACCATCCAAAGGAACCAATGGACGCAAATCAGCCGGCAACACTGGCAGCACATCCATGATCATCCAATCAGGACGATTGCCGGACGCTTTGAATGCGTTCAATACTTTCAAACGTTTGGTAATTTTTTTGATCTTCGTTTCGGAAGTGGTTTTCGGCAATTCTTCGCGAAGCTCGCTGATTTGCGCGTCCAGATCGATGCGTTGCAATAATTTTTTAATGGCTTCTGCACCCATCAAAGCAACAAACTCATCGCCATATTCTTCAAGCGCATCTAAGTAGGCTTCTTCAGAAAGCAACTGACCTGTCTCAAGGTCCGTCATACCTGG
>WLWR01000137.1 GCA_012103495.1 Legionellales bacterium | reverse complement strand
ACTCGCTGTTGGCCTGTTGCCTCAGTTGGTATTTTAAGCTTCAAGTGGATGGCATCCACTGCAAGCTTAAAATTCTCAGCTTCAAGTGGAATGGGTATAGCTTTAAGGTTTTTTTGCTTGTTGCAAAGCTGAGGGGCGATGTAAGTTACAGTTTATTTATTCGATGGTAAAGTCAAAAGTTTGCTGGGTTTGACGTTGGCGGCGTGCCCGCCAGCGCAGATGAATCGACCAGCGCCAAATGCCACGTACTATCAGATTGCTGATAATTGCACCGGTGATGGCGCAAACAAAAATACCCAAAATCAAGGGCTGCCAAATGACGCCTAATTTGATAGTCAACCACTGCCAAGCCGTATCGGTCACAATTTCTTCATCGGTGATGGCTAAAAGATAACTACCAACTTTGTAAGCAAAATAAAAAATCGGTGCATAGGTGAATGGATTGCTGATCCAAACTGCTAAAACCGCAATGGGTAAATTTGCTTGCAATAAGATGGCCAACAAACCCGCCATGATCATTTGACAGGGAATGGGCATAAAAGCAGTAAATATCCCGATAGAAACTGCTGTTGCCACTGAGTTACGATTCAAATGCCAAAGATTGGAATTTAATTTAAATTTACTCAATGCTTGCCAACGCTTGTGATGTAAAAAGTGATGTGGGTGTGGCAATAATTTTTTTAATAAGCGACGCGGCATAAAAGCTCAATGATGAAGCAAACATAAAGTGCCTGATTTTACCGACTAACCTAGCCAATTGACAAGTAAATCGATTGAATCGTGGATTTTTAACTCGATAACGATATAGAGGGATGACTTATGGCATTGCCCAGTGGTTTAGCATTCTGGTTGGGGACCTTGATGTTACATCAATGCAGCATGGTGCCAGGAATCGGTATTCTATTAGGACTGAGTGGATTGCTATTGGGATGTTGCGCGATTGTGTATTGCAGCGGGCACCGATCTTATCTTTTGTTGGCTGCGCTGTTGGCAGGGTTTATTTGGGCGCAAATATGGGTACAACAACGGATGAGTTGGGAGTTGCCTTATTTGGAACAGCGCCAGGATGTAGCAGTGGTCGGGCGTATTATTTCAGTGCCTGAACGGCGAAGCGGTGGTTGGCGATTTGTCTTTCGATTACATGAATTTAAGCGGCAGCCAGTGACAGTGGATGTGTTATTAAATTGGTATGGTTCGGATTTACCACCTTTGCGTGCCGGTGATGATTGGCAATTGACTGTGCGTCTGACCAGGCCACACGGTTTGGCCAATCCCGGTGGTTTTGATCGTGAAAAATGGTTGTTGCAACAAGGTATTCGGGCAACCGGTTATGTTCGTCATCAAGCACCACGTCAACATTTAAATAACAACTATTGGCAACGTCCAATCACTCGACTACGACAATGGATCGCTATGCGCATTGAACATGGCTTGGGTGAAAAGGATTTCATTGGCTTTATCCAAGCGTTGGTATTAGGTCTGCGTGATCGGATTACTTCAGTGCAGTGGCAAGCATTGAGTGTGACCGGTACAACGCATTTAATGGCTATTTCTGGATTGCACATTAGTTTGGTGGCAGGGTTGGGATTCTGGTTGAGTCAGTGGGGATGGCGTCGCTATGCGTCTGGGTGTTTGTATATTCCCGCCCCGCGTTTAGCTGCGATGGTTGGGATTGGGTTGGCAACTTTATATGCGGCTTTGGCAGGGTTTTCGATTCCCACTCAGCGTGCTTTGATCATGGTGATCGTGCTGATGCTTGCTCACAGTGGAATGCGTCAATTACCCTTGACCCAAGGGTTGGGTTTGGCATTGTGGGCGGTTTTATTGTATGACCCGCTGGCCAGTTTGGCGGTGGGATTTTATTTATCGTTTGCTGCGGTGGGACTGATTTTTTATGCTGTGATGGTGCAACCATCCAAGTGTGCGCGACGTTGGCTGCAAGTGCTGCGACTGCAAGGCTGGGTAGCGGTGGGATTGCTGCCATTCACCTTATATTTTTTTCATCAAACACCCTGGTTGAGTTTTGTTGCCAATGTGTGGGCGATTCCTTGGGTAAGTTTTGTGGTCGTGCCGTTAAGTTTACTGGGGAGTTTGTTGGTTAGCTGGGTCGATGGTGGGCAATGGTTGTTGCATTGGGCACATGCCAGTGTGTGGGTGTGGTGGCAAGGCATTGAATGGCTGGCGGATGAATCATGGGCGCAATGGCCAGGGGTGCCACCACCGTGGTGGGGCTGTTTGATGATGGGCTGCGGTTTATTAATCCTTGGTTTGCCGAAAGGGTGGTCATGGCGTTGGCTGGGTTGGTTTTGGATCTTACCAGTGCTGGCCTGGCCGACACCTCAGATAGCGCACAATCAAGCGGTGGTGAATGTGTTGGATGTGGGGCAAGGGTTAGCAGTGGTGGTGCGAACACAAAATCATGCACTGTTGTTTGATACTGGGCCTCGGTGGGGATCAACCAACGATGCAGGAAAAACAGTGATATTGCCTTTTTTACGTCATCATGGAATCCGACGATTGGATCGAGTATTTCTCAGTCATGGTCATGCCGATCATGTTGGTGGGTTCCGGTCGATTTTGCAAGGCATCGAAGTCGGCGATATTTGGGCCAGTGAACCGGAACAATTCACTGGCGTAGCGATGCGCCGATGTTTGGCGGGACAGCAATGGCAGTGGGATGGCATTACATTCAAAGTATTGTACCCTGATCGTACTGACTATTCGCCCGGTAATGATAATTCTTGCGTTTTGCATGTGAGTAATCAACGATGGAGTGTGTTGTTAACAGGGGATATTGAACAAGCGGCGGAACGACGGTTGTTGGCGGTGGCTATGGATGCATTGGCAGCGGATGTGATGATTGCGCCACACCATGCCAGTCGTACATCGTCTGGCTCGGCGTTTATTGCCGCAGTCAATCCTCAATATGTTTTATTACCATTGGGTTATTTAAATCGATTTGGCTTTCCACACAAAGAAGTGTTACGGCGCTATCAGAAGCAGGGTGCAAAATGGTTGGCGAGCGGGTACCATGGGGCTTTGACCGTGGTGCTCAGTGATCAAGCCTCGTTATTACCACCAAGTGCGTATCGTTTGCAACGTGCGCGATATTGGTATAATCGCGCACAAATAGCATTAAATGATCAAATATCAAAACATTAGGAGTGCATTGATTGGAGTCGAAAGTTAATTACACCATTGTTGGTTTGTTTGTTATTGTGCTGAGTGTGGCATCGGTGTTTGTGATCTTTTTATTTTCAGGTCGATACAGTAAAGACTATGCAACTTATTTGGTTATCATGCAAGAGGCCGGTGGCTTGAGTTTGCAAGCGCCGGTTAAATTTAATGGGGTGGAAGTCGGTTACGTCGAAAACATCAGTTTAAATCGCAATAACCCACAGCAAGTGATTTTGAAGTTACAAATTGAGGAAGATATTCCAATTACCACCAGCACCTATGCCATCTTAACAGCGCAGGGCATTACCGGTGTTTCGTATGTGGGATTGAAAGCCAAAACACCGGCCGCACCCTTGTTGGAAACCAAGCCCGGTCAACCGTACCCAGTGATTCCCGCCGAATCCTCCTTATTTGAAGATTTAGAAAATAGCCTGCGGCAAGTTAGTGAAGACATTGCCAGTGTGAGTGACAGTTTGAGTCACATGTTTGATGACAATAGTACGGCGGCTGTGCAAGATACTTTTTTAAATTTGCAAGCATTTACGGAAGCGTTGGCCAGCAGTGCACCGGATTTGGATGCCAGCATTCGTAATGCTTCGGTGACGTTGGCTAACTTGGCTAAAGCCAGTGATGCATTTCCTGTTGCGGCGCAAAATTTGGAAAACAGTTTACGTAATATTGAAGGGGCGGTAAATTCTCTGGAAAGTGCTTTGGAAGGTGTCAGCCAACAAGCCATGCCAGTGACCGTGGAATTGTTACAAAAAATCGATACAATTGCAGTCAGTTTGGAGGCGTTTATCGCCGAATTAGAACGTCAGCCAGGCGTGTTGATTCGGGGGAAAAAAACACTACCCCCAGGCCCAGGAGAATAATGTGAAACGAATAAGGTTGGGACGATGGTGCGGCGGTTTGCTACTGGTGAGTCTATTGACCGGATGTGCGGCGTTAAAACCTATCGACTTACAATTGAATAATTTTGCCCTAACAGAAGTGGCAACCCAAAGCTATGCTCGGCAGCCGCAACCCATTACTGTGTTGGTTGCCCACCCCATTGCCGCTGCTGGCTATCAGTCAAAGTACATGTTGTACACTGAACAACCGTATGAATTAAAAGTATTTGCCAAAAATCAGTGGATCGCGCCACCGGCAAAAATGTTGCTACCGTTATTAGCAGAGAGTCTCACTAACAGTGGGTATTTTGCTGCAGTCATGATCCCACCGTATGTTGGCCGTAATGACTTACGGGTAGAAACCACTTTATTGCAATTGGAGCAGGCTTTTAATGCGTCACCACATGCGGTGCGTATGGCCTTACAAGTCACTGTGATTGACACGCGCTCACGCACAGTGTTGACCAGCCAAACGTTACGTACCGAGGTTCCCACACCACAAGATAATCCGGCCGGTGGGGTTGCGGCAGCCAATGCGGTAACTCAAGCATTGTTAAATCGGATGGTC
>WLWR01000136.1 GCA_012103495.1 Legionellales bacterium | reverse complement strand
CATGCAGGAAGACTTTGGCGTGTTTCGTACAGGGGAATATATGGAGTCCGGGTTGCAAAAGCTGAAAGTCTTACAGGACCGATTAGCCAATGCTGTTTTGTATGATAAAAGTCGGGTCTTTAATACCGCGAGAGTCGAAGCTTTGGAATTGGATAATTTGATGGCGACTGCGTGTGCCACGGCCGTGAGTGCTTTGAATCGTACGGAAAGTCGGGGCGCACACAGTCGAGAAGATTACCCTAAGCGCAATGATGAGGAATGGATTAAACATTCGCTATACTTGGAGGAAGATCAAGCTATTCGTTATCGAGCGGTGAATATGCAGCCACATGAAGTGGAGACTTTTGAACCCAAAGAGCGTGTTTACTAATAATGAAGGGGTAACCAAATGAGCCAAGATACCAAAACCATTGCTATTTCCATTTACCGCTATAACCCAGAGAAAGATACCAAACCTTATATGCAAGACTATGAAATTGAAGTCGATGCACATACGGATGTTATGTTGTTAACGCTGATTGAGCGGTTGAAGCATGAGCAGGATCCTACTATTGCCTTGCGCCGTTCTTGCCGTGAAGGGGTGTGTGGTTCTGATGGAATGAATATTAATGGTACCAATGGCTTGGCTTGTGTGACACCGCTCTCCAGTTTAACCACTCCCGTTGTGTTACGCCCATTGCCTGGTTTTCCAGTGATTCGCGATTTGATTGTCGATATGGAGCAGTTTTACCGACAATATGAACGCATTGAACCTTATTTGCAAAACGATCAAACGCCACCGGCGAAAGAACGGTTGCAATCTCCGCAGCAGCGAGCAAAATTGGATGGCTTGTATGAATGCATTTTATGTGCTTGTTGCACCAGTTCTTGTCCTTCTTATTGGTGGAATCCGGATAAATTTGTTGGGCCTGCTGGCTTGTTGCAAGCCGAACGCTTTTTAGCCGATAGCCGCGATACGGCTACCGATGAGCGATTAAGCCAATTAGAAGATCCATTTAGTGTGTTTCGTTGTCGTTCTATCATGAATTGCGCCAACGTCTGTCCCAAAGGATTGAATCCGACCAAAGCCATTGCTGATATTCGTAAACAGTTATTAGAACGGCAGACATAATGTTTTTGTATTTATTCACCGACGCTGGTTGTTTGCGTCAATTATGCTAAATAGATACATGGTTTTTTGAAGTTTACATTTTAGGTAGTACCATGACTGACAATTATACGAAGTATATGCAGGAGACTTCTCATATCTCTGGTGGCAATGCCGCTTATATCGATAGTTTATACGAAGATTTTTTATTGAATCCCGAAGTATTGCCTCAGCAATGGCGCGATTATTTCGCGGGGCTACCTAATCTCAATGGGCAATCTGAAGACGAAGTGTCGCATGAACAAATTCGCCAATATTTTACCCAGCAAGCAAAGTTAACCAAACACTATGGCGCCACTGCTGCTGGGGATGTGGATCACGAACGTAAACAAATGCATGTGGCACAATTGATTAATGCTTATCGATTGCATGGACATCATGATGCTAACCTTGATCCGTTAAACAAAACCGAGCGCAAGGTGGTGCCGGATTTGACTTTACAACATCATCATTTAAGTGAATTGGATTTTGATACGATGTTTGTCACTGAAAGTCATTTAACCTCCAATGGCACATCGCTACGCGAAATTTATCAATCATTGCGTAAAACGTATAGCAATGATTTGGGTTTTGAGTACATGCACATTACCAATCATGAGCAAGTGGCTTGGTTGCAGCAAAGGATTGAATCGGTGCAAGCACACCCTGGATTTTCTACTGACAGAAAGAAATTAATCTTAAAGCAATTGACTGAAGCGGAAGGCTTGGAAAAATATTTAGGCTCTAAATATGTCGGACAAAAGCGATTTTCATTGGAAGGGGGCGATAGTTTAATTCCTATGCTGCACAGCATGGTGAATTTGGCTGGTGAGGAGCAGGTGCGCGAATTGGTGATTGGCATGGCGCATCGTGGTCGGTTGAATGTATTAATTAATGTTTTGGGTAAGTCGCCACAAGAATTGTTTCAAGAGTTTGAAGGCAAACACGATTATGCACGTACTGGTGATGTGAAATATCACATGGGCTTTTCTTCCAATGTGCGAACGCAGTCGGATGATATTGTTCATTTGGCGTTGGCATTCAACCCTTCGCATTTAGAAATTATTTCACCTGTGGTGGAAGGTTCGGTACGCTCTCGTCAACGCCGTCGCCAAGATTTGGTAGAGAAAAAGCAAGTGGTACCCATTTTAATTCATGGAGACGCCGCCTTTGCTGGACAAGGGGTGGTGATGGAAACGTTTAACTTTTCTCAAGCTCGTGGTTATTGTACCGGTGGTACCGTCCATATTGTGGTCAATAACCAAATCGGATTTACCACCAGCAATCCATTGGATGCGCGTTCGACTTTGTATTGCACCGATGTTGCCAAAATGGTGCAAGCACCGGTCATTCATGTGAATGGTGATAACCCAGAGGCGGTGGTGTTTGCGGCGGAATTGGCGTTTGAATTTCGCATGAAATTTAAACACGATGTGGTGATTGATTTGGTCTGTTATCGACGGCATGGACACAATGAAGCGGATGAACCAGCGATTACCCAGCCGAAAATGTATGCTGCAATTAAACAATTGCCCACGGTGCGTACATTGTATGCTGACCAGTTGGTACAGCAAAAAGTGATCACGTCTCAGGCGGCGGAGGCAATGGTGCTCACTTACCGAGATCTGTTAGATCGAGGGGAGTCGGTAGTCAAATTGGTAACCGATGATTTTGAAGGCAAATATTCGGTAAATTGGTCACCCTTTGTTGGGAAGGCTTGGACTGAGTCTGCGGATACCCGCGTCGCAAAAAAAACGCTCGCTCAGTTGGCTGAACAGCTCTTACAAGTGCCTGAAGGGTTTCAAATACACCCTGTTGTGCAACGGCTGATGGATGAACGCCATCAAATGAGTCTAGGGAAATTGCCAGTGAATTGGGGGTATGCTGAAACATTGGCTTTTGCCAGTTTGGTGCATGAAGGGCATACCGTGCGTATGTCAGGACAAGATTGTGGGCGAGGAACGTTTGCCCACCGACATGCAGTATTGCACGATTGTGCCAATGGTGATGTTCATATTCCGCTACAACATTTATCCGGTAAACGAGACCAATTTATTATTATCGATTCTATTTTATCGGAAGAGGCGGTGCTCGGCTTTGAGTATGGGTTTGCTGCTTCTGAACCCAATGCTTTGGTAATTTGGGAAGCGCAGTTTGGCGATTTTGTCAATGGTGCCCAAGTCGTGATTGACCAATTTATCAGTTCTGGCGAACAAAAATGGGGCAAATTGTGTGGTTTGACCATGTTATTGCCGCATGGGTTTGAAGGGCAAGGACCTGAGCATTCTTCAGCGCGATTGGAGCGTTTTTTGCAATTGTGTGCGCAACATAATATTCAAGTATGTGTGCCGACTACCCCGGCGCAAGCTTTCCACATGTTGCGTCGACAAGTCATCCGACCGTTTCGTAAACCACTGGTGGTGATGACACCTAAAAGTTTATTGCGACATAAATTGGCTGTTTCCAGTTTGGATGATTTGGCAACGGGTAAATTTCACAATGTCATCCCAGAAATTGATGATTTGGATCCTAAAAAAGTACGCAAAGTGGTGCTGTGTAGCGGTAAGGTGTATTACGATTTATTGCAACAGCGACGAGATCAGCAGCAAACCGATGTTGCTTTGATTCGCATTGAACAATTGTATCCATTTCCCAAAGACGAGTTGCGCGATATTTTAACCCCATACCGGCATGTGCAAGAGGTTGTTTGGTGCCAAGAAGAGCCACAAAACCAAGGAGCTTGGTACGCTTCTCAACACAATATGCTGGATTGTTTACAAGAAGATCAATCGCTAACCTACGTGGGGCGTGGTTTTTTTGCTGCGCCAGCTGTTGGCTCTTTTTCACTGCATAATGAACAACAAAAAGAATTGGTCGAGCAAGCGTTGGCTTGATTGAGTTCGGTTGGTCAATATTTTTAGCAAAAATTGCTGGAAATGATTTGAGTCTGTGGCGGCTTTTCAGTATCCTG
Organism: Legionellales bacterium; assembly: GCA_012103495.1. Classification (GTDB taxonomy): domain Bacteria; phylum Pseudomonadota; class Gammaproteobacteria; order WLWR01; family WLWR01; genus WLWR01. The sequence goes on along the minus strand of WLWR01000136.1, from coordinate 568 downwards.
TGCACCTGTGATAATACCCCGCTTTTATACAAGTAGACGCTGTTCGCTATGGCGTTTGGCGAGGATCACACTTGATAAAAATTAAAACCGACTAACGAATTACAGTGAAAGGTAAACCATTATGACCATTGAAGTGAAAGTACCGGTGCTACCAGAGTCGGTGGCCGATGCAACGATTGTGACTTGGCATGTGAATGTGGGGGATGCGGTTGAACGAGATCAGAATTTGGTAGATTTGGAAACTGATAAAGTGGTCTTGGAAGTGCCGGCGCCAACATCGGGTGTTTTACAAGAAATTAAAGTAGCGGCGGGCACCACCGTGCAAGCCAATCAATTGTTGGCCATTTTAAAGGAGGGTGCCAGTGCTCAACCGCAAGCAGCGACAAGCCAAACGGCCTCGTCTCAGGCGGCTCAAATAACCACCGAGTCCACAGAAGAACACACATTGAGTCCTACGGTAAGACGCATGGTGGCTGAGCATCAAATTGATGTAAATAAAATTCAGGGAACAGGCAAAGATGGCCGAGTTGTTAAACAGGATGTTGAACAATTTCTTCAGCAAGGTGCT
>WLWR01000135.1 GCA_012103495.1 Legionellales bacterium | reverse complement strand
ATCCCAAGAAGATTCTAATGCATCTAACTGATGCTCATACGGCTTAGTTTTAAATTTGTAGTTCATTTGCTTTTTCTTTCTAATTTGTTATATAATGTACAAAAGAAAAAAAGTCAATAATGAAAATAGAAGAGTACAATAAAATGACTGAATACCTAACTAAGAATAATTCTAAAGTGTATTTAGTTCAAGATATTCCTGTAGATAGAGAAACAGGTCAACCAAAATATAATGTAATGGGCGCACAAAAATATGGCGAGATTACGGTTATGCTTCCTGCAAAAGCGCAAATGATTTTTTCACCTGGTCCATTAATTTTTCAAATAAGAGATAAATTAAAAAATTTTACAACTGATGATTATTTATTATTATCTGGAGATCCTGCTATTATTGGAGTGACATGCTCAATAGTTTCTGATATGACAAACGGAAAATATAAGTTGTTGAAATGGGACAGACAAGAAAAAACATACTATCCAATAGAAATAAATATTTTTCAAAACTAGTATTGACAATCCAATATAACTATCCTATATATCTTTTACGAAAGGATATATTATGAATATAAATTTAAGACAAGATGCACCTGATCAAACTGATAAAGTTGATGTTAACGAATTATCAGAAGCAATAGAACAATTTAAATCTATTGGGTCAGAAGTTTTAGCAACAGAAATAAAATTAAAGGAATTAAAATCACAAGAAAAATATATTAGTGAATTTGTTATTCCTGACATAATGAATAAACAAAATTTAAAAACTTTAAAACTAAAAGATGGTTCTGAACTATCTGTCGGTAAAAAGTTTTTTGCTTCAGCAAAAGCAGATAAAAAGCTAGAAGCAATACAATGGCTTCGAGACAATGACTTAGGTGATATTGTGAAAAATGAAATCATAGTTAACTTTGGTCAAAGCGAAGATAACAAGGCAATAGCTTATGCTAACCTTGCGAGGGAGAGTGGCTATGAACCTTCTCAAAAGGAAAGTGTTCACCACTCTCAACTCTCAGTAGTGATACGGGAATGGAAAGAAAAAGGTAATGAAGTTCCTGCTGATCTATTTAATATACTAGAAGGTAACAGAACTAGTGTAACTAATAAAAAGTAAACTAATAAAATACTAAACTAATAAAGGAGTAAATAGTATGGACAAACAAGTCGTAAAAAAAAATAGTGCAGGTGCACTAGCATCTCTAAATCTAAGAGCCGATTCTGGTAAAGGTGCAGAGGAAATAAAATCAGATGACGTATCAACACCGATTCTGAAAATATTACATCAACTATCCCCAGAATGTAATACAAGAAGTCCCAAACATGTAGAAGGAGCAGAACCTGGAATGTTATATTCTAGTAGTTTTGGTCAACCTATGGATGGTGAAAAAGGTATTCAAGTTATCGTAGCACATACGCAAACTAGATGGCCAGAGTGGCAAGAAATGGGAGATAGTCCATCAGCACCTGTTGGAACACACTTAACCCCACCTGCTACAGCAAAAGAAGAAATGCGAGGTATAAAATATAGATTACAGAATGGTAACTATATTGAAAAAACCATGTATTTTTTTGTAATTGTAATGGTAGATGGTGCGCCAAGAAAAGCGGTGATCACTATGAGATCATCTAATCTTACACCGGCAAGAAAACTAAATGATCTGATTTCTAATTTAAGAATAACAGATAATGAAGGTTCTTTTCAACCGGCAGCATACTCTGCAGTTTTTAATTTACAAACTGTTGAAAAAAATGCAGGAGATAAAAGATGGCATGTATATAAACCATCAATGAATAAAATGTTAGATGTATCTAAAGAAGATGATGCAGCTACATACATGATGGCTCAAGAGTTTCAAAAACAAGTATCACAGGGTTCAAATAAACCCCAATATGAAAAAGTTGAAGAAACTAAATCAAAAGATATTATATAGTTTCCCTTTGGGAAGTAGACACGGCCAGTGAGTACAGAGGCGACAAAGGGAGACTGGAGTCGCCTCAAAAAAATAAACAGGATGACAAATGAAAGAATACATAGAATATTTTACAGGATTACAAATCTTCCTTGAAAGATTCGACATTTTTATTTCCCATCTCAACCTTTCGTAGCTTGGAACATTTATTCAACATTACCAACAAGCGTTTACTATTGATCTCCACTGACAAAGGCTACAGTTTCTTAGAAGAAATTCAGGGACGCGGCATGCCACGGGTGATCACCCATGGTAGTTTTTCAATGATGGTTAACTTTCACGCGATTGGTAAATTTTTCAAGAATCACGGTGGCGATGCCCGTCATCAATCCATGCGTGAAGCGATCAAAACTTCTGTGTTTGTAGCAGGCAATCAATTCGGTCAACTACCCTCAACTCACTATGCCATACAAACCTTCGTTGAAGATTTTGGTCCGGGTGATTTTTTCAATTTTCACAAACATTTGGGCAACACCAAAAGCGAATGTTCGTTAAAGACCATCATTTCACACATGAATTTCTGTCGCTGGGATCCACGAATTTTAAACTTATTCATCGACAAAATCAGCCAAGAAATTCAATCGGCCAACCCCCACTTGATCACAGCCTTAGAAGAAGGCCTTCCCAAAGTGGTCAGTGGCATTTACGACATGCCCGGCGTGCATGAAAGTTACTTCAACATCGCTCTTCTGGCGCACTCTTTAAAGCAGCACGAGCGTGCCATTGAATTCTACGAAAAAGTGATTGAACACGGCGGCAAAGATTTCAACGTGCTGTACAACATGGCACTGTGTCACTCATCCTTAGAGCAATACGCCACCGCACAAGAACATTTTCGTCAAGCACATGCCCTCAATCCAGACTCAACGGAAACGGCTGAATGGATTGAATGGCTCGATAAAAAGATCACCAAAGAATAATACAAGGAACCCCTCATGCGTCGTAGATATATAGCGCCTCTTATTCTGGGACTGAACTTTCTAACTGCACCCGCCGCTCACGCACAAATCACCGTACCAATGTACAAAACCTCAGCAACGGGTGAACAAACCACTATTGGCCAAGTCACCTTAAGCGATACCGAATATGGATTATTGATTGAACCACAATTGACACAATTACTGCCGGGATTACACGGATTTCATCTACACCAACATCCCAACTGCGACGATCACGGGATGGCAGCCGGTGGACATTTCGACCCACAACAAACTGGCAAACATCTGGGTCCTTACAATGCTCAAGGTCACCTAGGCGATTTACCACCGCTGTATACAACCTGCGAAGGCACTGCCAATGTTCCCACCCTCGCTCCACGATTGCATGAAGCCGACGTAAAAGGTTTAGCATTAATGATCCATGCAGGGGGTGATAACTTTTCCGACACACCAGAACCCCTAGGCGGTGGCGGAGAGAGGATTGCCTGTGGAGTCATTGGCGATCAAAAATAACAGATTAAGCCTTCAATTCATCCACCATACTCCCGCAGCCACGCCATCACCTCACTCACATGTTTGATTGGAATTCTGGGGACAGTATACTTAATTCCTTTTTATAATCTTTCACCAGAACTCAAGGAATTAACAACCATACTATCCCTCAAATTACTCACATTGATATCAATCCCCACATCGCAAAATGCATCTGTAAACGTCACATCTGGGAATTTTGAAGACGGAATTTAAGGAGTTAATTAAGTATACTGTCCCCAGAATTCAATTCACCCACCATGCTCCCGCAGCCACGCCATCACCTCACTCACATGTTTGACTGGTGTTACTGCTAACTGCTGGGGCATCGTTTTAGAAACATTTGCTGCTGGTACAATCGCTTGACAAAAACCGTGTTTGGCCGCTTCATTCAATCGTTCCAGCCCATTATTCACTGGGCGCACTTCTCCAGCCAACCCCACTTCGCCAAACACGACCAAATCGGTCGGCAATTTGCGATCGGTCAAACTGGACGCCACCGCCAACAGCAAAGCCAAATCGGCAGCGGTTTCCATCACTCGCACGCCGGCGACCACATTGACAAACACATCGTGTTGAAAAGTTGCAATGCCGGCATGTCGGTGCAAAATTGCCAACAACATCGCCAAACGATTGTGATCCAACCCCACCGTGATGCGACGTGGATTGGCCAAAGCACTATCATCCACCAACGCTTGCACCTCCACCAACAACGGCCGGCTACCTTCCCAAGTTGCCATCACCAAACTGCCCGCAGCTTGTTCAATCGCCCGCGATAAAAAAATCGCCGAAGGGTTGGCCACTTCCCGCAATCCTTTCTCAGTCATGGCAAACACCCCCAATTCATTGACCGCGCCAAATCGATTCTTCACTGCACGGATCAACCGCAAGCGATGATCTTGTTGCCCTTCAAAATACAGTACAGTATCCACCATGTGCTCCAACACGCGCGGCCCAGCCAACGCCCCTTCTTTGGTTACATGCCCAACCAAAAACAAGGCACAATTCATTTGTTTGGCCCATTGCACGCATTGAGCGGCACATTCGCGAACTTGACTGACACTGCCAGGCGCAGAAGACAATTGCCCGGTATACATGGTTTGAATCGAATCCACCACCATCACCTCCGGTCGATGACCACTGGCTTGTTGCAACAACACTTCCAATTGCGTGGCGGCCAATACTTGAATGGCATCCGCCTGCAAACCCAAGCGCTGCGCGCGCAACCCAATTTGCT
>WLWR01000134.1 GCA_012103495.1 Legionellales bacterium | reverse complement strand
TTTTCCTAATGCAGGTAAGTCAACATTAATCAGCCATGTCTCAGCGGCGAAACCAAAGGTTGCCGATTATCCGTTTACCACATTGCATCCCAATCTGGGGGTGGTGAGTGTGGAGCCACACCGCAGTTTTGTGGTCGCTGATATTCCAGGATTGATTGAAGGTGCCGCCACAGGGGCAGGGTTGGGGATCCAATTTTTAAAACATTTAATGCGGACCCAACTGTTACTGCATTTGGTGGATGTGATGCCCACCGATGGTTCGGATCCCGTGCAAAATGTGCAGACTATTTTGAATGAGCTGGCACATTACAGTGACGAGCTGCTGGCGAAACCACAATGGTTGGTATTGACCAAGATAGATTTAATTCCCCAAGCACAACGCGTTGCTTATTGCACTGAGTTGGTGAAAAAGTTAAAGGGGGTGCAGCAGCGGTGGTTTCAAGTGTCTGCCGTGAGTCGCGAAGGGTTAGAGTCTTTGTGTCAACAATTGATGCAGTTTATTGAAGAACAAAGGTAACTTATATACCCATTCCACTTGCAGCTGCGAATGGGTATAGGGTTATGCTTGCGCAGAAATCAGATCATCTCCTGATGCCCCCTCACACAGGGTGTTCAACAACAACCCTGAAGAATGGTAGGAGATGTGAGCAGGTGAGACCGATGTCTCTATCGATCATGAAAATGTTAAGCCGAGGGTGTTGCTGTTAATTCGGCAATGCGACGGCTGAGGCGACTTTTATGTCGGGCCGCTTTATTTTTGTGAATCAATCCTTTATTGATCGCTTTATCAATGATGGGCTGTGCTTGTTGATAAGCGGCCACGGCTTGTTGTGGATCTTGGGTTTCAATGGCTTTCACAACTTTTTTGATATACGTGCGCAGCATCGAACGCTGGCTGTTGTTTTGGGCTCTTCGTTTAATATTTTGTCTAGCGCGTTTCTTCGCAGATTTGATATTAGCCAAGGTTGCTCTCCTAAAATCGATAACGTTGTCTGGTTACAGTAAAAAAATAGGGCTGGATCATGCCGGTTGTTGGGTAATTTGTCAATAAATTTGACTTCATTTGTATTTACGGGAACAATCCATCCCTGTTTTGCTTAATGTTTAATGAAGGCATTGACCGTGAGTACCGTCAAATCCGCGCCGCGTCTCAAACAGCACAGTTTATTACGTTCCACCAGCCTGTTCTCAGGAATGACTTTACTGTCCAGAATCTTGGGTTTTGTGCGGGACATGATGATTGCACGGTTGTTTGGCGCGGTGGCCGGAGTTGACGCTTTTTTCGTGGCATTTAAAATTCCTAATTTTATGCGTCGGTTGTTTGCCGAAGGCGCTTTTTCACAAGCTTTTGTGCCGGTATTATCTTCTTATCAACAACAGTATGAACATGAACAAGTGCGGCATTTTATCAGCCGTATTGCCGGCACCTTGGGAGTGATTTTACTGTTATTGACCGTCGTAGTGGTGATTGCTACCCCTATTTTTATTCGCATTTTCGCTCCTGGATTTGAGGTGGGTTCGTCCCGCTATGACTTAGCCAGTTATATGTTGAAAATCACATTTCCATATTTGATGTTGATTTCATTAACTGCCTTGGCGGGTGCGGTACTTAATACCTACGGTCGATTTGGTGCGCCAGCGTTTACACCGGTCTTGTTAAACATTGCCATGATTTTAGCCGCACTGTATTTAGCACCGCTGATGGCTGAGCCGATCACTGCTTTGGCATGGGGTGTGTTGCTGGCGGGAATTGTTCAATTGGCATTTTTGCTGCCTTTTTTAATTCGGTTACGGTTGCTTGTTTGGCCAAAATTTGCCTGGCGTGATCCAGGCGTGCAGCGGGTGTTGAAATTAATGACCCCGGCATTGCTTGGGGTGTCAGTGGCGCAGGTCAACTTGTTAATCGATACGCTGTTTGCTTCCTTTTTACCGGTGGGCAGTGTGTCTTGGTTGTATTATTCGGATCGATTGATGAATTTTCCTTTGGGAGTGTTTGGCGTGGCGATCGCCACAGTGATTTTACCGCATTTATCACGTCAGCATGCGACGCAATTGCATGAACAGTATTCACGAAGTTTGGATTGGGCAGTACGCAGTATTTTGGTGATTGGTGTGCCGGCCGCCATTGGATTGTTTGTTTTGGCCGGTCCTTTATTGGCGACTTTGTTAGGGTACGGCCATTTTACCGATTTTGATGTAAAGCAGACGCGATTAAGTTTGATGGCGTTTGCGTTTGGTGTGCCGGCGTTTATGTTAATTAAGGTGTTTGCTTCTGGATTTTATGCGCGACAAAATATTAAAACACCGGTGAAAATCGCGGTGGTGGCAATGGTGATCAACATTGTCTTAAATTTATTGCTGATCGGTCCGTTGGCGCACGCTGGATTGGCATTGGCAACCACGGTGTCGGCATTTTTAAATGTACTGCTTTTATGGTGGTTATTGATACAGCGGCAGATTTATCAATTGCAAGCCGGGTGGGTGAAATTTATGGTGCAATTAACGTTGGCAAGCATTGCTATGTGGTTGTGGCTATGGTGGGCTTCGCCGGAATTGACAACTTGGTTGGATTGGCGAAGTTGGCAGCGATTGAGCCAATTAGCCATGGTGATTGTTGGGGCAGTTGCTGTTTACACAATGAGTTTATTTGTGCTGGGTGTACGTTGGCGAGACTTTCATGGGAAATTTTAAACAATGACAATGCAAATCATACGGGATTTATCCAAAGCAACGTTCGGGGGATGTGTCGCAACCATTGGTAATTTCGATGGAGTGCATTTGGGACATCAAGCAATGTTACGTCATTTGTCGATGCTGGCGCAGGCTAAAAAACTGCCCTTGGTAGTGGTGACGTTTGAACCGTTGCCGCAGGAATTTTTTGCTGGCGACCAAAATACCTTGTTACGGTTAACCCGCTTGTCGGAAAAATTAATGTTACTGCAAGCGGCAAAAGTGGATGCCGTGGTGTGCTTGCGATTCAATCAAACGGTTGCTAATTGGCAAGCCGAGACATTTATCGAGCAATTGTTAATTGAACAGTTGCAAGTGAAATATTTGTTAGTGGGACGTGATTTTCGATTTGGCCATCAGCGTGGTGGGGATGTGAATTTGTTATCGCAATATCAAGATGCATTTGCGTTGGAAGTATTTTCCGCGGTGGATTATCAACAGCAGCGCATTAGTAGCACTTTGATTCGATTGGCGTTGGCCCAAGGGAATTTGGCATTTTCCAATGCACTGTTGGGGCATCGCTATTTTATTCGTGGGCGAGTTATTTATGGTGATCAACGAGGACGCACCATGGGTTTTCCAACCGCAAACATTGCCTTGCGGCAGTGGAAATGTCCGTTACGTGGGGTATTTGTGGTACAAGTGCAAGGACTTGCCAAACAGCCATTGCCGGGGGTTGCCAATGTAGGTGTGCGGCCGACGGTTGATGGGCGACAACAATTATTAGAAGTGCATTTACTTGACTTTCAACAATCGATTTATGGGAAACGATTGCGAGTTGAATTTTTAACGCAACTGCGTGATGAACAACGGTTTACCTCGGTGGCTGCATTAAGACAGCAAATTCAACACGATGTCGAACAGGCCAAACAATGGTGGGCGGATTATGCGACGATTGAATTGGATTAATTATCAGTGGCTGTGGGTGAGTGGGTTGGTATTGCTCATTGATCAATTGAGCAAGCATTGGATGTTGGAAAACCTTTCATTATGGCAATCGGTATGGGTGACCCATTTTTTTAATGTAACCTTGGCATTTAATACCGGTGCGGCATTTAGTGTGTTAGCGCAAGCCAGTGGTTGGCAAAATTTATTTTTGTTGATCATGGCGATGGTCATTAGTCTGATAGTGTTGATTTGGTTAGGACGCGCCACGCTACGTCCTCGATTGCCATTGATTGGGTTAACCCTGATTTTTGGCGGTGCTTCGGGCAATATTATCGATCGATTTCGGCATGGGCATGTGGTCGATTTTTTAGATTTTCATCTCGGAGATTACCATTGGCCAGTTTTTAATGTTGCCGATAGTGCAATTACCATCGGTGCCGGTTTGTTAATGATCCAAATTCTTCTCGATTATTTAAATCGACGAACGATATCTTAGAGTCTGTCGACAATTTGTTCTGAAGGCTCTATACCCATTCACTGCAAGCTTAAAATATCAACTGAAATAACAGGCCAACAGCGAGTCTTGTTCGCAGCTGCAAGTGGAATGGGTATAGGCTTTCGTCACCATTCACCAAAATTTTAAATCACTCATTTCACCGCAAGATGCGGGATGTTTTTTCTCTCAATTATTGCCAACATTGCTGGGGGGTACCCGTCGGTTGCCCACTAGGACCTTGAGTGATGTGACGTTTACCACGACTGGTGAGAGTTAGCGTTTGGCACATTTTATCTTGTTTGGCTTGCAAGGCTAAAGGGATGGCGTGCAATTCAAAATAAGTGTCGGTTTGTTGAGCTAAATGTAAGCGGTATCGCCGCGTGTCAATGGTTGCACGGGGTAGAACATCAGTGGCTGGATTACCACTGGCAATGGTTGCGCTGGCGTAAGTGCGATGTTGTATATGATAATGTTCTAAACGCACAGCTAAATCCATCAATGCCAATTGGCTGGCAGCACGATGCGTTTTTGTGATGTATTGGGTATAACTGGGGATGGCTATTCCCGTCAGTGCGGCAAGCAGTGCGCACGCAAGTAATAATGTCCATAAACCGAATCCCTGCTGTAACATGTTCCTAGCCAAGATAAAATTGAAGTGGCAAGCGTGAATATGGATCATCCAGCTCAGTGGCACGCTAAAATCATCGTGGCCGAACAGGAACAATCTTTTGTGTGGAGCGCCC
>WLWR01000133.1 GCA_012103495.1 Legionellales bacterium | reverse complement strand
AAACTTGTTGGGGAATATCAGTTAATCCAACGGGCATTCGCTCCCCAGTGATCTGGGCAGATGGAATATCAGCCAATATGGCCGACCCGGTAACCCAATCGTCCATTTCCAAAGTACCGTGCCAACCCGCAAGAATGATGCTGATGTTGGCATGGTGGTGTTTCGCTGCTTGGCTGGCTTGATTGGCAATGCATGTTTGGTTTAATAAAGCACCAATAAACACAGGACTTTCATTGTCAGTAGCAGCCGCTTGAATGCAGCCGGTGCCATTGGTGGTATGTAAATACAGTGAATCTGCCACTGGAGGTTGCTGAGTAATTTCCAAGGGTGAATTGCCAAATTGGCAACCTGCTAATTTCGCACCATCGGCTTCACCTGCTACCCATTGATTCGGAGGAATTTGAGTGAGGTTAGCAACAGGGATAATGTGTTGGTATCCATGGTGTAGGGCGGTCATAATTGTGCTGCTGGCACGTAATACATCGACGACAATACAAACATCTTTTGCACGCGCAGCTGCTTGCGCGCCTGATATGCCCACTCGAAACGTCACTGTTGGCATTTTAAACTTCCATGGTATCTGCGCGTAATCGCTGTCGGAGGCTTGCCAATGCCAACACATCGGTGGGAGCAATATTGGCAAAGTTGATTTGCATACTTAAATGCTGCAATAACCAAACTTGTTGTTTCTTTTGGGGAGCTTCAAATAACACGTCGTTAATATCCAACAATGAAACTAAATCTTGAATTTCTTGGGTTTTGATATCCCCTTCGCTGTCGAATAAACCAACATTGCCACTTTCGCGAGCCTCTAGAATGACTTTCCAGGCGCCGGCTTGCAATAAGGCTTGGGTCTCGCTGGCTTTTTGTTCAATGGTTAATAGCTGATCTAAATCGGGTTGTTTACGCCCAACTTCAGCCAATACGATAAAGCCGTGCGCGCGCCCTTGTTTGATTAACTGACATTTGGATTCTAAAGCCAGGGGAAGAACGCCATCGGAAATTTCAATAGAACGAAATCCCAGTGCCTTGCATTCATGCCAAAAAGCGTCGACTTGTTGATGAGTACGGGTTATCTCAAACAGTGTTCCACCTGGACAGGCTAAAATGTTGGCTTCATTGAGAAGGTTAATTTTCTGTTTGAGTAACTCGCGAGAATAAAGTCTTGATGTGCCAAAGCCAATTTTTACAATGTCAATGTAATTACCGGCCAGTTGAATTAACTCTTGCAATGACTGTAATCCCAAGCCTTTATCAATGACTGCGGTCAGCCCAGTATCACGTGGTTTGGCTACTGTGTGCGGTAATGGAATGAACGAGAAAGCTAAATTATCAGACATCGATATACCTATTGTGTTTCTATGGTGCTAATAGTCGACTGCGTTTTACTTTTTCGACGGGTTAATTGAGTGTAGAGAGTGTCGATGTTATTACTGGCAGTTTCTTTGAATAACCAAGGAAGCAGCGCGTGAATAATTAAAGCACAGCCACTCCATAATAAAATGCCCGCTGTTTTAAGAGCATATACAGCATGTTGGCTATAGGTTTCACCAATACTTTGTGGGTGTTTGGTAAACAATTTAACCATTATTATCACTGTCGCCTTATTAAAATAGTGGCTATTGTAATCAAAATCCGAATTATTGGCGATACAAAGTTATGTTTTTTTTGTTGAGTAAATGTTACGTAGCGCACTATCAATATCCGGCAAGGCAAATTGAAATCCCAAATCCAACAAGCGAGAAGGGATCACATGTTGACCACTGAGCAATAATTCCTCCCCCATTTGCCCAAATAATAATTGAACGATGCTGTTTGGCAAGGTGAAGCAACTGGGTCGATGCAATTGATGCGCTAAGCTATGTGCAAATTCAATTTGGCGAATGCATTTAGGGGCGACAAGATTGATTGGCCCCTGGACGTGGGGATGCTCAATGAGAAAGTCAATTGCTCGGCATAAATCTTTTAAACTGATCCAAGAAAATGGTTGGCATCCGGAGCCGATGCGTCCGCCTAAACCCCACCAGAATGGCCGTGCGATTTGTGGCAAGGCGCCATCATGTTTAGCTAATACCACCCCAAAGCGCAATAATACGGTGGGAACTCCTGCTTGGATCGCCGGTTGTGTGGCTGCTTCCCATTGAGTGCCGACTTTGGCTAAAAAACACGTGGGAGGATGCGATAAATCAGTTTGTTCATCCAACGAGGGGGGCAAATAATGAGAATGATTGAGTTGTATCCCATAAATTCCAATTGCGCTGGCATTGAACCAACGGGGTGCTTGGTTGCCTAGCTTGGCCAAATGGGTCGCCAATGTTTGTGTAGGCTGGATGCGGCTGGTCAAAATAGTTTGTTTGCGTCGCGTTGACCAGCGGCGTTGCCCAATGTTGGCGCCACATAAATTAATGACTAAATCAAACTGAGTTAACCAGGTAGTAGGGGCTTGATTAAATTCATCCCAATGCAAGGTGTTTTTCTGATGCCGGCTGAGCAAGGTTACATCGTGGGTCGTGTGTGATGACCAATGTTGCACCAATCCTTGACCAATAAAACCGGTTCCACCGGCAATTAAAATCTTCATAAAGTCGCTGCCACTTGTTCCATTGCTGCCGCAGTGAATGCAATTTCTTTAGCACGGTGTGCACTGGAAACAAAACCCGCTTCAAATGCTGAAGGGGCAAAATAAATGCCCTGATTTAACATGCCGTGAAAAAATTGCGTATAGCGGTCGATGTTGGTTTTTAACACTTGTTGGTAATTGTGCACCGGTTGTTGGTGAAAGCACAAACCAAACATGCCTCCCATCGATTCAGTGGTCAATGGGATGTGAAATTGTTCAGTCACGGCTTGCAATTGTTGCATTAGCTCATGGGTTGTTGCCGACAGTGTTTCAAAAAAATCAGGTTGCTGAATTAAGGATAACGTTGTCAGACCCGCGGTCATAGCGATGGGGTTGCCAGACAATGTTCCAGCTTGATACACCGGCCCTAAAGGAGCTAGACATTGCATAATCGCTTTTTTGCCGCCGAATGCACCCACCGGCATCCCACCGCCAATAACTTTTCCCAATGTGGTGAGATCTGGCGTGACTTGGTAAATTTGTTGAGCCCCACCGAGAGCGACTCGAAAGCCAGTCATCACTTCATCAAAAATTAATACGCTTTGATAATGATCACATAATTGACGCAATCCTGGGAGAAAATCTGCATGCGGCAAAATGAAATTCATATTGCCGGCAATGGGTTCGACAATGACTGCGGCAATGTCATTGGGGAATTGCTCAAACAAAGCTTCGACACTGGCAAGATCATTAAATGGAGCAATTAAAGTTTGCTGCGTAAAAGAAGCAGGAATACCGGCGGAATCGGGAGTGCCTAATGTGGTTGCCCCCGATCCGGCTTTGACCAATAAGCTGTCGTGGTGACCGTGATAACACCCTTCAAATTTAATAACTTTGGATTTACCGGTGAAACCACGCGCCACTCGCAAGGCGGACATAGTGGCTTCCGTGCCGGAGTTGACCATACGGATCATTTCAATGGATGGCATCAATTGGCACACAGTATCAGCCAATTGGACTTCCAATTCAGTGGGGGCACCAAAACTCAAGCCTTGATCGATGGCTTGTTTGACGGCATTCACCACTTGGGGGTGACAATGTCCAGTGATCATCGGTCCCCAGGAACCGACATAGTCCAGGTAGCGCTGTTGATCCACATCAATTAAATAAGCCCCGGATCCTTGCTGAAAAAAAATAGGATTACCACCAACAGCGGTAAACGCACGCACGGGTGAGTTTACCCCTCCCGGAATATGTTGCTGCGCGCGATGGTATAATTCCTCAGAAAATGTCATAATTTGCGCCCAAAAAAATGTTTGTCAATCATAACCGAAGAGAATTGAGGTCACAATGGATAAACCGTATCGTCAATATATTTGCGTGATTTGTGGATTTATCTACGATGAAGCACAAGGTTGGCCCGAAGATGGGATAGAGCCAGGCACTCGGTGGAGCGATGTGCCAGATACTTGGTTTTGTCCAGATTGCGGCGCGACCAAAGATGATTTTGAAATGATCGAGCTTTGAAAATAAGGGCTAGATGGCAAACGATGAACCACAGCCACACGTGGTTTTGGCATTGGGATTACGGATGATAAATTGCGCACCTTTTAAATTTTCTTGATAATCAATTTCAGCACCTGATAAATATTGATAACTCATGGCATCAATTAATAAGGTGACGCTGGGATCATGATTGTCCGAATCAGCGCTGTTATCATCATCGCGGTCTTTTTTGGGCATGGTAGTTTCGTCAAGTTGGATGGATTTCTCAATCATGTGATCATCAGGATGGATACTTTCATCAAATGTGAAGCCGTATTGAAATCCGGAACAACCACCGCCGGTGATAAATACGCGTAACATTAAATCAAAGTTGTTTTCTTCAGTAATCAATTGGTACACTTTGCGCGCGGCGCTGTCGGTAAATACAATTCCAGAAGAAGGGGGGCGAGAGGAGGATGCTACATCCTCAGCGGCATTGTAACTAGCCATTGATTCAAACCTCGTTGTTTAAAATAATCGTTGCCGTGAAGAAACCGTTATTTATTGAATTGTACACCATTGGTAAGAGCTTGGGGAGGATTTCAAATGTTGTGGATCAAAGCGTGGCATGTCATTTTCATGGTGACTTGGTTTGCCGGATTATTTTATTTGCCGCGATTGTTTGTCTATCACGCACAAGCCAGTGATGCCATCAGTGTGCAGCGATTCAACATCATGGAGCGGCGTTTGTATTATGGCATCATGTATCCAGCAGCGATCATTACCACGTGATTGGGGCTTTGGTTGTTGAGCTATCACGTCAAA
>WLWR01000132.1 GCA_012103495.1 Legionellales bacterium | reverse complement strand
CCGGTTGTGAAGGATTGGTCTTCCGGATTGCCGAAAATCTTGTCGAACCCGAAACCCATATACTTTGGAAACGAGAACAGGCCGGACCCTTTTACAAGCCAAGATTTGTCGATGCTACGACAAGCCACAACTACCGAACCGGTTACACTACGAATTCATCCTTTGGTGGCTGAGCGGTATCAATTGACGCAAGCTAAAACTGTCACCGTACAACAAAATGGTTGTACGGTGAGTTTGCCATTAACGCTTGATGAACGTGTTGCGCCAGATTGCGTTTATCTTGCAATGGGGTTTGCACAAACTGTTGGATTGGGTGACAATTACGGCCCAATCGAGTTACTAGCTGAGAAGCGATGATAATGGGCTTATTAGAAGAATTACCAGCGTTCGCTTGGATCCTCATAAAAATTGTAGCGATTTTGATTCCATTGTTATTAGGTGTGGCGTATTTAACGTTTGCTGAACGTAAAGTGATTGGCTACATTCAAGGGCGTATTGGTCCCAACCGAGTAGGCTTTCGGGGGATGTTACAGCCGTTTGCCGATATTATTAAATTGGTATTTAAAGAAATTATCATTCCGGTGCGCTCCAATCGGTATTTGTTTTTTGTCGCACCTATTTTTACATTAACTCCGGCATTGATTGCTTGGGCAGCGATTCCATTTGCTCCTAATCTCATATTAGCCAATATCAATGCAGGGGTGTTGTATGTGTTTGCCATGAGTTCCATCGCTGTGTATGGCATTTTGATTGCCGGATGGGCATCCAATTCAAAATACGCTATGTTTGGTGCTTTGCGCAGTGCAGCGCAAACCATTTCGTATGAAATTTCTATGGGATTTGCTTTGGTTGGGGTGTTGATTGCTGCCGGAAGCATGAATTTTCAAGATATTATCTTGGCACAGCAAGGCAGTTTATTAAATTGGTTTTTTATTCCATTGCTGCCACTGTTTATGGTGTTTTGGATTTCAGGCATTGCCGAAACCAATCGTGCGCCATTTGATTTGGCTGAAGGAGAATCGGAAATCGTTGCCGGGTTTCATGTGGAATATTCAGGTGTAAGTTTTGCTTTATTTTTTCTGGCTGAATATGCCAGCATGATTTTAATTTCATTTTTATTAGCCATTTTATTTTTAGGGGGATGGTTGTCTCCGTTTGAAGGGATCCCTGGATTGGATGAATGGTTTGCTTGGGTGCCAGGATTGGCCTGGATGTTGTTGAAAGTATCTTTCTTTTTATTTGCATATTTATGGTTGCGGGCAACGTTTCCGCGCTATCGTTACGACCAACTGATGCGTTTAGGGTGGAAAGTTTTAATCCCCACGACCATTGTGTGGATTCCGGTCGTTGCTGTATTGGTTAAATTGAATGTAGGTCCATGGTTTAGTTGATGATGAAAACTTGGTTGCGATATTGTAAACATTATTTGAATAGTTTGTTGTTGCTGGAATTGTTTGCCGGTTTACGAGTGACACTGAAATATTTATTTAAGAAAAAAATCACGGTGCAATTTCCTGAGGAAAAGACGCCAATTTCTCCGCGTTTTCGTGGACTATTAGCATTACGTCGCTATCCTAATGGTGAAGAGCGTTGTATCGCGTGTAAATTGTGTGAAGCGGTGTGTCCAGCATTGGCGATTACGATTGACTCAGAACAGCGTGAAGACGGTTCGCGTCGTACAACCAAATATGAAATTGACATGTTTAAATGTATTAACTGTGGGTTTTGCGAAGAATCTTGCCCGGTGGACTCCATTGTGGTGACGCCGATTCAACATTATCACATGGAACAACGTGGCGAGAACATTATGACCAAAGAAAAATTGCTGGCAATTGGTGATTTGTATGAACAACAATTGGCGGCAGATCGTGCAGAAGATGCGCCGTATCGATAATTTAAGATAGGACGAGTATGGGGATCATTGATTTTATTTTTTATGTGTCTGCCGCATTGGTGTTAGGCAGTGCTACGGTCGTGGTGACGTCTAGGAATCCAGTACGCAGTGCGCTGGCGTTAGTGCTTACTTTTTTGGCAAGTGCTAGCATTTGGATGTTAGCGTATGCTGAATTTCTAGCGCTGATTCTAATTTTGGTGTATGTGGGTGCAGTGATGACATTGTTTTTGTTTGTGATCATGATGTTGGACATTGATGTGGTGACCACACGACAACGATTTGTACGCTATGCCCCATTGGTGATTGCCATGGGTGTGATTTTGACTGGGTTGTTGTTGTTAGCGCTTAAGCCAGATTATTTTGTGTTTGCTCATTTGCAAAGTGCTGTGGACTATGGCCTGAGTTATAGCAATACCGCCGAGTTGGGTAAAATTTTATATACCGAGTATGTGTTGGCGTTTGAAGTGGCTGCGGTGTTGTTGCTGGTAGCAATTATTGCGGCAGTATCATTGGCGCACCGCAAACCACGTGACTGTAAGACACAGCAACCGGTCGCACAAATGATGGTAGATCCCAAACAACGGATCCGGCTTGTCAAACCAGAGAGAAAATAAACCTCATGATTCCATTGACTCATTTTTTAGTGGTTTCGGCTATTTTGTTTAGCTTAAGTTTGGTTGGGGTCATGCTCAATCGTAAAAATATTATTTTAGTGCTGATGTGCATTGAGTTAATGTTGTTGGCCGTCAATACTAATTTTATTGCTTTTGCCCATTATTTGGGTGATTTGTCCGGTCAAATTTTTGTGTTTTTTATTTTAACGGTGGCAGCGGCTGAAGCAGCGATTGGTTTGGCCATTGTGGTATTGCTGTTTCGTAATCGTGGCAGTATTGATGTTGATCAAATGAATCAATTGAAAGGTTAAGGTTGTGGAGCAATTAAAATATATTTTACTGATCCTAGTGTTAGCGCCATTAGCAGGTTGTGTGATTGCTGGTTTTTTTCGGCGGCAAGTAGGGCGTGAGGGTGCACATCGCATTACTATTTTGGGGGTGGGTATTTCCCTGATTTTGTCATTGTATGTAGCTAAATTATTTCTATTGGATGGTGTGGCGCCGTTTAATGAAAATATTTATACTTGGGCCTCTGGCGGTTCCTTGTTTAATTTTTCTTTTCACATTGGTTTCTTAGTTGATTCGTTGACAGCAGTAATGTTGGTGACCGTTACCTTTGTATCGCTCTTAGTGCATATTTATAGCATTGGTTATATGGTCGATGATGATGGGTATCAGCGATTTTTTAGTTACATTTCATTATTTACTTTTTCTATGTTGATGTTGGTAACCGCTAACAACTTTTTGCAATTGTTTTTTGGTTGGGAAGCAGTTGGCTTGGTGTCATATTTATTGATTGGTTTTTGGTATACTCGCGAGTCTGCCAATCAGGGAAGCCTGAAAGCTTTTTTGGTAAACCGAGTCGGAGATTTTGGTTTTATTTTAGGGATTGGTCTGATCTTAGCGTACGCGGGTAGTTTGGATTATGCGCAAGTGTTTGCCGCAACTGAACAATTGGCCAGTGAACAAATTACCTTATGGCCGAATACAGCGTGGCCAGTGTTAACGGTGGCGTGTTTATTATTATTTGTAGGAGCGATGGGTAAGTCGGCGCAGGTCCCTTTGCATGTGTGGTTGCCTGAATCTATGGAAGGTCCAACCCCCATTTCAGCATTAATTCATGCGGCTACTATGGTGACAGCGGGTGTGTTTATGGTTGCCAGAATGTCACCCTTGTTTGAGTTTTCTGAAATTGCGTTAACCACAGTGTTGGTGATTGGCGCAACCGGTGCATTGTTCACGGGGATTTTGGCCATTGTGATGACCGATATTAAACGTGTGATCGCCTATTCAACATTGTCGCAATTGGGGTACATGATGGTGGCGATGGGTGTTTCCGCCTACGATGCAGGGATTTTCCATTTGATGACACATGCTTGTTTTAAAGCGTTATTATTTTTGGCGGCCGGTTCGGTGATCATTGCGCTACACCATGAACAAGACATGCGAAAAATGGATCAGGGGGTCATGGACTCTGAGGGACGCGCGATGACGCAAGTAGGAATGATCATGGGAATGGTGATTACTTTACTCTGCATCTTAAGCTTGGCAGCCTGGTTGCTGTTGATGATCGCACTTGCTGTCGTTTAGCCAAATCCAAGTTCAAGTGCTTGCCTTCAATTGCAAAATCACACTTTTCCAATCGACACCGGGGACTTCGTATTCTGTCAACACACGCACATCAACTTGCTTGAGCAACTCCAGTTCATCGGCTTCGGCTTTCTCTTTGAGCCACTGCGGCCCCTTAACTGCCAAAAGCCGGCCAAGTGACGGCCAGCAATCAGAGAACCAGGTGCCCATTTTTTTCAAGGGACCAACAGCTCGAGCGATGGAATAGTCATATCGAAAATCTTCTAACAGCTCTTCCGCACGACAATGGTAGATCTCCACGCTGGCGTTAATAACCTCTGCGATTTCACCCAAGGCAGCAGCTTTTTTCCCTACCGAATCAGTTAGCGATATCTTCAAATCCGGCCGCAGCACGGATAACACTAAACCAGGCACCCCTCCACCAGAACCAATATCCAGTACCTCCTTGCCCTCGGGGATTAGCTTGGATAGCTCAATCGTATCGAGCAGATCGCGAGTAACAAACAGCTCGTGGGTAGTGTGTCGCGTCAGGTTTAGATCCTGATTGATTTCCCACAAAGCCTGGCAGTAATGTTTAAGCCGTGGATAAGCCTCAAACGGAACCTCCAACTCGTACATCTCAATTGTTTTCTTTAAACTAGCCACAAATTTATTTTACCTTAATTTTGGTTGATCATTGCCGGCACACTTTAACAGAATCCTTAACAATCTGAAATCGCTCGCGGCACCCTTTTACCGATACATTCATCACCGCAACGCAAAAGCGTTGACA
>WLWR01000131.1 GCA_012103495.1 Legionellales bacterium | reverse complement strand
CCGCGTGGAATATCGGATCAGGTCATTAGCGGAGCGAACGCGACGGCGTCAGTGCAGCGTGCACCTGGTCCGGGCCTCAAGCAACAAGCTTCAAGCTTCAACGGGCCAGAAAAAATTTTATACAGTGTGTGCTGCACAAAAAATGATTTTGCACAAAATAGTGAATTCAAGCGATTAAATTTTGAGAGTGATCGTTCTAAAAGTATTTCTTTTTCCTCTGATGATAAAAAAACTGATGAAAGTACGCGATCATTGCCTCTTTCCCCAGATCCATCCAATGCGCAAACTCTTCAGGCTGAGGCACCTGGCCCTAATAATGAAAGATCAGAATTGTCTAATGATCAGCTTGAACGAATCAAGCAAGCAAGTACTTGTCTTATAGTCAACATGGATTCATCAACAGCGGCATCCTGTGATCCCATTGCTCGGATGTCTTTTGTTCGTGAAGTTGCTGGGACTTTTGTAAGATTTGGAGAACATTATTTTATTGCGACAGCATTGCCCATCATATCGTTAGGATTTCGTGATGCTTGTATGAAGAATAATACAAACATTAAATTTGGGCCGTCCCAAATTTCTTTTGACGTAGGCATTGATATGGCTTTTTTGTCTTTGCCTTCTCAACCCAAACAAGAAAGTGTTGCTATGGCAAACAAACTTGTTGATTTCGCTAATGAGGCACTCTTTTATCGAGCAAAAGTGTCTAACTGGTACACCCCTCTTTCTTCTTCGCCTTATCAAGAGCAGCAATCCATAGACACCGGACTTAAGCTTTCTTTTAGGAAGTACGACTGTATCAAAACGACAGGAGGCGAGACGTTTTGTGTCGTGGCGGGTGCATCCTTCAGTGCTGCTCATGAGTTACGGGGAGGCGGCGTATACAACCATCAAGGAATGATGATTGGTATGGTCATAGCAGTAGATGATACTGACCAAACAGTTTATATTATACCCAGTGAAATGATTTGTCGTAGTTTGCAAATGTTTCAAGCGCAATCAAAACAATCGATGAAGACGATATACTCATCGATTGTTTTGCCTCCGCCGCTGCGCACTCAGACATTGAGCGATCCTGCTCAACAGAGATATTATTTGGGTGGGGCTCTCTCTGATGTTTCAGGGGTATTAGTGATTCAAGCTGAATTTTATCAATCACCCGAAGATTCTATTCATCGCCAAGGGTTTAAACCAGCTTCTATACTTCGGGAGCAGCTGCTCACTGCTATCACCATTGTTCAAGATTCAGGATTACTTAGATATGAGATATTAGCGAACGGATGTATTGAACACTCAGACTATGGACAAGTACCATGGTCTGCCATATTTTCGTTGCACGCAATCAAAGATGATATATCGATAGAGGTAGAGTTTTATAATCCAAAAACGGGATCTCAGTTTACAAAGTCGTTTCCTATAAAAAGAGTCGGTGCTCTAATATGTACGGATCAACAAAAATATGAAAAGTTACCAGGGAATGATCTATGGGTGACTTCTACAAAACTTTCCACATCGGGATTTGTGAGTTCTGGTCAGAAAGAGCCTCTATGGCGTACTCCTATGATGCGAGAGCATCGTTATCCTTCTCCGCATGCGAATAATAAGCGGCAGATAGATTATAACGCTCGGGCGCAAACGATTATAGGTTACCCCACTGTTTGTCATGGAGAGTCCAAAAACTTTGATTTTTATCGAGGGGGGTATGCATTTCGTCCACCAGGACAAGCTTTTACAACGATTGTATCTGCTCAAGGAGTCGCACCAAAAATTTTATATCCACAAGGTCTACCTGTTGAATGGGATGATAAAGCTGCCATTGATGAAAACGATAATAGATGGTCGATTGTTCAACTGTGGTCGTATCAGAAAATCAATGCACGTAATCAAATGAATGGTGAGAGGTTCTTACCTTTATCGACAGGTTTTCAAACTGCTGCTACTGGATTTGCCGTTAAAAAAAACAACCAATGTTTTCTTGTAACCAATTATCATGTCGCTGGTGGTGTATTCAGAATACAGATTTGTCTGCCAGATGGTAGTATATATGAATTGGAAGCGGAATCAATGAAAAAAATTGTCTTTTGCAATGAGTGGGATCTTGCCGTCATTCCGATTGATGGCCCTTTGGCAGAAGAGCTCAAACCACTATCTTTAGCAGATACCAGTCAGATAGGTGATCAAAATGAGATTATTGTGAAAGGTTACCCGGGAGGTGATGGCCGGCAGCTTACAACGTTGCCTGTAACGAGTATTTCAATGGGGTTTGAACCTATCATTCAGGGAAATGTGTCTACAATAACATTGTGCTACACCATCAAAGGAGTCATAGGTGGTTCCAGTGGAAGCCCAATTTTGAATACTAAAAACGAAGTGATTGGTGTCGTCCATCAAGGTTATACTCAAACAGAACATATGCAAGGCATTTGTGTGGAATTATTACAGGAATTGTTATCTAAGGGAGTCTTGCTATCCCGAGATACTGCCGGTGTTAACGGCGATTATTATCCAGGGATTCTGCCATTTAAGTTGGAATCGCCTTTACAAGTAAGTGTTGAGCAATCCCCCCCAGCTTTAGTAGAAAACATTGAGGCGTATGGTTTAGAAGCAGGGGATGTAATTGAAAAAATTGATGATCACCCAGTAACAGCAACAGGAGAGGTTATTTACAGGAGTTTGAAGATTCCATTAGTCGAATATCCGTGTATCAAGTTAGCTGGTGCTGAATTCAACATTCAGATACGCAGAGGTAGCGATGAGAAGCGAATAAGCAAAATAGTCAAGTCGTTTCCACTACTGGAAGAAAGGAAGACAGGGTTCAGTCGCTATTATAGGGGGCAGGCACCTTTTCGAACGGTCGTGTTGGGGGAATGTATGCTCACAGAAGTGAGTGGAGAGCCCTCGCGCGCTATCAATCAAGGCATACATCGGTTTTTTACGGAGACTGAAAAAAGAAAAATACAGTTCACATGGTATTGCAATTTTCCACCGGATTGGAATGATGATCCGGATTGGAAGCACGAGGATGTGATATCTTTGACGATTCTTCGTGAAAGGCTAGGTTGGATTGTTGATTCAATTAATGAAGTTGAGATAATCGATTTTAGTGATGTATTAAAAGCGATGAAAAAAGATTGTGAAACCATTACTCTGGTTTTGAAGGATCACGCTGAAACGCCAGTCACAAGTACCAGGGTTCAATTCCCTAGGTTAACGGATGAGCAATTACTAGAGTTGGCAGACTATTACCATTGGCCTCGCTCAATGGTCATCGCCTCTGGTTTGATTATGTCCAGAACGGTGGCCAACGATTGTGATGTTCAACTGGAAGTAGCCCCATCACCTTTTGATGAAATATGTCTTCATGGCTTGAGTGGGTAAAAGGCAACGATTGGGTGAAGTTAAAATCTTATTGTTGGATGCTGAAAAAAAAACCGGTGCAGAGGATCAACCCATGCACCGGTTCAACGAAGTATAGAAACGTCTAATTAAGCGACTTTTACTTTAACAGATAATTGCGGATCAATTTGATGTTTTTTCAATTGCGCCACGCTCACCGACGTGCCTTGATCATCGTTGCCACATACGTAGTGTACTTTCTTCACGGTAAAGTTTAATTCACGTTTGCTACTGTTGCGTTTGATCTTTTTATCAATCTCACCGGTAATGCGACACATGGTAATGGTTTTGCTATCGCGAGGTACTTCTGTACGCAACTTAAATTCAGTTGGCTTTTTGGGAAATTGACGGAAACTAATGCGGGTGCGAACTTCATCAACCACTTTGTTATTATTAAGCAAGCGGCATTTGCCATGATACATCTCTGCCACTGTTTTATTATCGACAAATTCTTTATGCGATTTAGTGGTGAGTTCACAGATGACTTGACTGGCTTTATCCGCTGTTGGAATGGCAAAAGTAATGGTTTTGCCAAGTACTTCAACATCGGGTGCTGCATGTGCTGCTAAGGCAAAGGGTAAGAGTAAAAGACCGCCGAGAAAGTGCTGGATTGTTTTTTTCATTTTGATTTCCTTGGTTGGTTAATCATCGCTATTTTAGCACAATGCCAAAGCCTGCATAGCGCCATGAAGAAGACTCAATTTTTCTAAAATGAATCGAAGTCGAAAAGGTGTTGGCCAAAAGATTTTTTGGTTTTTATTCATCCATTTGGAATTAAAAAAATACCAATCGTCTGCGAGGTGGCAAAAAAATTGTTTGAGGCGTGGTTCAATAGGAGGCGGTAAGCATTTTTAAGCCACTGAAATGGAAATTTTCAGTGGCATCGATATTAATTTCTTGTTCAAGGTTACCACCAACCCTAATGTCGTAACTAAGTTGTTGAGAGGTTTTTAAGACTGCTAACACAAAATCACTCCAAGGTTGTTCATCGTAGATGACGTCAAATGAAATCTTCATGGTATTGTCTTTATAATATTTTTCAATGCGGATATTTTCAATGTGCCATTGAACGGCCTTTGTTATTTTGTTTAGCAATGTTTGCGCATTTTTTTCTCGTTTGGTGTCAGTATACAATGTCCAAAATATTTTCATCTAGCGTCTCAAGAATGGTGATTGTCCGATAAAGCTGTTTAATGTTTGCCAATAAAAAAGCCCTAATAAGTTAGGGCTTTTTTCAATGTCGGATCTTTGATGGATTTTAGAATGGGATATCATCATCAAAATCTTGTGCCGCTGGTGCCGGGGAACCCTGGCTACCCGATCCTTCACCACTCGCCGATGAGGATTGATCAGAGTGCGACGGTGCATTTTGATCAAAATGGCCACCGCCACCACCGCGACTGTCGAGCATTTGTAATTCACTGGCAACAATTTCTGTTGTGTATTTTTCTGCGCCGTTTTTATCTTGCCATTTGCGAGTGCGCAGACTGCCTTCGATATATACTTTGCTGCCTTTACGTAAATATTCACCAGCAATTTCACCCAATCGATTAAACAATACGACGCGGTGCCATTCGGTACGTTCTTGACGTTCGCCCGTTTGTTTGTCTTTCCACCCTTCGGTAGTAGCCAC
>WLWR01000130.1 GCA_012103495.1 Legionellales bacterium | reverse complement strand
TCAAATCGTCGTCGGCATTGGCAATATTTATGCCAATGAAATATTATTCTGCGCAGGCATTCATCCACAACGCCCCGCTCAATCACTCACCGAATTGGAAATTCAACAAATCATTACCGCCAGCGAACAAATACTCACCGCCGCCATCACCGCCGGAGGCACCACCTTAAAAGATTTCGTCAGCGCCGATGGCCAACCCGGCTATTTTCGCCAAGCGTTACAAATTTACGGTCGTGATCAACAACCCTGTTATCGCTGTCAAACACCGATTCACAAAATCACCCTTGGCCAACGCAGTACCTTTTTTTGCCCTCACTGCCAAAGTTGATGACCACACCTCGATACGCCAATTTACACTGTCCTATTGAATGTGATAACGTTGTCGCCCATGAAATTGACTCACCGACGTTAGCGCATCCTCATGACAACACCACGATCGGCCAATGCAATACAAATTGCCTGGATCATGCTCAAAACCGCGTTCACCATGATTCGCTCTTGTCTACCTGCCATTATCAAACAAGCCATGCATTGTTTAGACCCCAAATGGGTAGACTTTGAAATGACCCGTTGGTCCAAACGTTTATTAGCCGCCCCTAAAGTTAACTATCAAATCCACAACCCCCACCAAGTCACGCTGCAACCGGGCGTACCGTACATTGTCATGTGCAATCACACCAGCCATTACGACATTCCTCTGAGTGTCATGGCATTTCCTAATCAACGGATACGCATGCTCGCCAAGCGTGAATTGAGAAAAGTACCCTTAATGGGTAAAGCGATGGACGTTTCGATGTTTCCTTTTATTGATCGACAAAATCGTGCTCAAGCCCAACAAGATTTAGAAACAGTTAAAGCATACATGCAGCAAGGCATTATCATTTGGATCGCCCCGGAGGGCACTCGTTCACGCGATGGCCATTTAGGCCCCTTTAAAAAAGGTGGCTTCATCACCGCTATCCAAGCCAACGCACAAATTATTCCCCTTGGGATTGATGGCGCCAATCACGTGTTACCAGCCAAGACCTGGCGCTTTCGCCTACACCAACCGGTCACCGTAAACATCGGCCAACCCATCGACGCCAGTCAATACGACCTCCAGCAAAAAGATGTTTTACTGCAACGCGTCCGTCAAGCCATCACTCAACTCAGCCAATCGGTTTAATTTAAAGCTGCAAACTCTATTGACAGCGGGTAATGATCTTTCAAACTTGAACTATTTATTACAGTAGTAATTCATTATAAAAATTCACCTTTTTTTAATCGAAACATCGCAATCCACCACCCACAACAAGCTTAAAACACCAACTGAGAAAGTTTACCGACCATGAATAAAGTTCACATCTTCAAGTACGATGGCTATAGAGACAAAAATTCTCACAAAAATAAATCACGGCGTTCATCAGATGCCGCATAGACACGTTGATTCACTTTATCCCACAGCGTAGCTTGCATATTCCCATACCGCCGTCCTAATGGTTTTAATACATACCCCATGGCTTGCAATTCATTTTGTTGCCATTCACTGAAAGCATCCGGTTCATACTCCACCACATCCGGCAAATATTGATGATGATAACGTGGCAAACTCACCCAATAAGCCGGCAATTGATCATCGGCAAATGCCAACAGCGCCAATAAAATCATAGTGGGAATACGACTCCCACCAGGCGTTCCTATCACCGCGATTCGATCCTCAGTGATGGCAAACGTTGGTGCCATACTTGACAAAGGTCGCTTCCCCGGTGCAATTTCATTAAGCGCGTGTCCCACCAATTGATACACATTCGCTTGCCCAGCCTTCATGGCAAAATCATCCATGTGGTTATTCAACAACACCCCTGTTCCCGGCGGAACTACCCCGGATCCAAAAAAGTAATTGATTGACAAAGTAGCACCCACCCGATTGCCTTGTGTATCGATGATGGAAAAATGCGAAGTGGAATGTCCCTTCGGTGTATCCATTGGCGCAACTGACAATTGCGCACTGGGTGTTGCTTGATCCAATTTGATATGTTCACGCAATTGCGCCGCATGCTCAGCAGACAACAATCGATTCATCGGAACATCGACAAAATCAGCATCGCCTAAATACCGACTGCGATCCCAAAATGCCAATCGCATCGCTTCAATGATCAAGTGATTACGTTCAACCTCCGTGACATTGGCCAAATCAAATCCTTGCAAAACATTCAGCATGGTTAAAATGCCGACCCCACCGGCTGACGGCAATGGCGTGGTCACAATTTTGATTGACCCATATTGCCCCACCAACGGTTCACGAATTTTAAGTTGGTAATCAGCCAAATCCGCCAACGTCCAAAGTCCGCCCTGTGCTTGCACCGCATCCACCAATTGTTGTGCCAGTGTTCCTGCATAAAAACCTCGACGTCCTTGTTCAGCCAACAACGTCAACGTATTCGCCAAATCCGACTGCACAATCACTTGCCCCACCGCTGGCAATTTTCCTTGCGGGACAAAAATTTCCGCCGCTGCTGGAAATTGCTGTTGCAATCGCTGATATTTATCCCCTTGTTGCAACGCGTTACGATAGTCCTCCCCTACCGCAAACCCATTGCGCGCCAATTCAATCGCCGGCGCTAAATTTTCCGCCAAGGTCAACTGGCCATATTTTTCCGTTATATACACCAACGCCGCTGGTGTACCAGGAATGCCCGCCGCCTTAGGACCATACAAAGACATACCAGCGATTGGCTCTCCCGCTTCATCCAAAAACATATCCGCACTGGCGGCCATCGGTGCAACTTCACGCCCATCGATCACAAGATCTTTATTGTATTGGGCTTCATGCAGCAACCAAAAACCCCCGCCCCCTATACCAGACGCGTAAGGTTCCACCACCGCAAGAGCCGCGGCCACTGCGACCGCCGCGTCAAACGCATTGCCACCTTGTTGCAAAATAGTATATCCAGCTTGCGTCGCTAGTGGATGCGCACTGGCAATCACAGGTTGCGGTGGCAAAGATTGCGCCACACCCACCGATCCAACCCAGATCCCAAAGATCACCACCCATGGCTGTAACCATCGATAAGACATTAAATTACTCCTTAAATTTAGTACGCATTGCCGAAGCCACCGCAGGATGCACAAACGCGTCAATGTCACCGTGCAATCGTGCGACCTCTCGAATCAATGTTGAAGATAAATAAGCGTATTGTTCAGCCGGCATTAAAAATAAAGTTTCAAGCCCATCCGCCAACTGTTGATTCATTCGTGCCAATTGAAATTCATAATCCAAATCAGACACCGCTCGCAACCCACGAATAATAATGGAAGCCTGCTGTACTTTGGCAAAATCAACCAATAAGTTGTCAAATGCCAAAACGGTCACTTGCGACAAACCGGCCAAAGCTTGTTGTATCAATGTCACCCGCTCTGGCACACTGAACAACGTTTGTTTCCCTGAATAAGCGGCCACCGCCACAATCACTTGATCAAACAACCCCGCAGCTCGTTTAACAATATCCATGTGACCATAGGTAATCGGATCAAACGTACCAGGGTAAATAGCAACCGTCATTGAATTAAGTCCAGGCAATAGCAAGTGGACGGCATTATACCAAGCGATGCGATAACTATTCACCATAATTTTAAATCTCGGAGAAAATCCAGCACCCTTACAAGGCAAATTTGAACTTGCGCCCCATCCTCAACTGGTCTATTAATAAAAGATTCGACCGACGCCCAACTATAAAAATAAGGTCCATATCATGCCATCAACCCTTTCTCGATTGTACTATGTTGCCATCAGTTTATGTTTATTAGGATTGAGCGGATGCGCAAGCACACCTTCTGGCAAATCGACAGAAACCACCGCCCCTGTTACTTGGGAACAACGCCAACAACAATTAATGACAATCCGCAATTGGACTTTGGCCGGAGCCATAAGCATTCGCACCGAAGCCGACGCTACCAGCGCTTCGCTCAATTGGCAACAACAAGGCAATCACTATCAAATCCGCTTATTTGGTCCCTTGGGCGCTGGGCAAATTCAACTCAAAGGCACCCCCCATCAAGCAACTTTAATCATGCAAAAAGAAACCGTGAGCGCCGCCTCGCCAGAACAATTATTTCTACAACAAACGGGCTGGTACATGCCAGTAACCAACTTATTGTATTGGGTCCGTGGCATCCCCTCACCTTATTCGGTTGCCAACGTCACTCAAGACGAATCCAAACGCGCACACACCATCATACAAGATGGTTGGACCATCCGTTATGATCGCTTTCGCACGATCAAAGGCCAAGATTTCCCAACTAAAATTCAACTATCCAGCGGCGAGATTCAAATCCGTCTGGTCATTAATCGCTGGCAAATCTAATCATCTTTTTCATCAAACACATCATCAAAGCAATTTCAACAAAAATGAACCCTACCTTCCAATTTGATTCACTCTCTCAGAAAGCTTAAAAAGCGCCCACATTCAAATAACCTGAAATTGATAATTGACACACCGAGTATTTATAGAGAAAATACCCCCATCCTAACTAACACTGATGACATCGAATCTTGTTTGCATCGTTGTTGATTCATTTTCTTGGGGCGTCGCCAAGCGGTAAGGCACAGGGTTTTGATCCCTGCATTCCCAGGTTCGAATCCTGGCGCCCCAGCCAATTTGTTACTTCCTATACCTACACAAGTCACAGCAGAAAACAGCGAGGAAGGATGCCGCTGTTTCGCAGAAATAACAACAATAGCTTCCTGGCTGTTTTCTGCGGTGACTTGTACTAATCATTCACACTAATTAGAGAAAAATCAGATGGCAAACGTGGCAAATATGATGGTGTTTACTGGCAACGCCAATCCAACGCTAGCGAGCATGATCGCACAGCGGCTTAATCTCAATCTTGGCCAAATCACTGTCGATAAATTCAGCGATGGCGAAACAATGGTTGAAATTACAGAAAATGTTCGCGGCCATGATATTTTCATTGTTCAATCCACCTGTGCTCCAACCAATGACAACCTCATGGAACTCATCACTATGGCCGACGCATTTCGTCGCGCCTCAGCCGGAC
>WLWR01000129.1 GCA_012103495.1 Legionellales bacterium | reverse complement strand
TATGAGCGTCAACCACAACAACACATTCAGATTCGCGCGGATGATCCGATCATCCCTGCGAAGTCGAGCGAAAAGTCCACGCTGGTGATCTTTACCGATTTCCATTGTGGTCCCTGCCAGGCTTTTGAAAAAAAACTGATTCATTCAGTGAGAGGGTTTGGCTATACGATTAAGGAATAGTAGCAGTCAATTCTTGATAATGGCTTATTATTTTAACTTGATCACACAATGTGAGTCAGCATGACGGTTTGTATTTCCGACAATCCAATGAATGGCTTTTTTTAATTCCCAACAGTATCGAAGGGATTTATTCAATGATATGGCCGGTGAAGCGGTTGGTCAAAGCGGTGATCATGCTGTGGCGAAACCGGTGCTACGGATGCAGCCCAAAACGGCTGATCAATTAATGCAAGCGTTACGTAGATTGCTTCAGAATGGTCAATATGACAAATTGATTAAGTTTTTGGATGAGATGTATCAATTGGCAAAAGACGGTGATGAAGTCGTTTTGAATTTCTATCAAAAATTTGATCGAGCCTTAACCCGTGACTTTTGTTTTCGAAGTCAAATACGGTCGTATTCTAAATTGCAAAAGCTAGTGGATTGGCAATTTGCGCAATTAAGTCAGCATCCACTCTTCAAAAATGCTCAATCGATGGAAATGAATAAGTCAGCGTTGGTGACTCAAGAGATTGTCACCGTGCCAACACCAAGGTAATGTCATTCTTGTCATCGTAATGAACGATACTGCTTCAAAATCATTGATTTTTTGACCACTGCGACGTCCCCGATTGTCCTGGGCCAGAAGCGATGGTCACGCGGATGGCTTGTACTTGATGTTGGGTCAGCTCTTGCTGATCAACAATGAGTTGTTGTACAAACCAGTGTGATAACTCTTCCAAAGTAATATTGGCTAATGGCAGCAATACGACATCTTTGATCAAAAATTTCAGAATCTCTTGATCAAAGTGGGCGTGGTAGTAATTATCTACTTTCTCAATGCGTAAATATGGATTTTGTGTAGGTAACAAGGTATACAAATTTAATTGCTGACACAGTGCGCGTGCCTTTGCTTTGTAATGTCGATAATCATAACTTAATCCCAATTCGGCTACGTAATTGGTGATATCAATACGTGCTTGATAGGTGTGCCCATGCACCGGTTCACGATGGGTGGCGGAAAAAATAGTGAAGTGTCCGGCCGAGAATTTCAAATAATCATTGTGTAAATGAATGGTAACTAAACGCGGTGACATGATTTTCTATCGTTGATCAAAAAGTCCGTATCATACCAATGAATCTTGTAAGCGTCATTGTTGTTTTACTGGATAAATTATCAAGGGCAAACGCTCAGCTTTTGGATAAGACTGGTGATGAATTTTCCATATCCGCAGTCGGTCATTCAACAACCATCAGGGCGGCCCCAATTTTTATAAAAACGTTACAAACGGCCGAGTCGATTGTCAAACTGAAAACCGAGCAAAGGCTTAGTAAAGTGTTTGGTAAATCCAATTACTTTAAACAATTCGCCCATTTCCGAAGGCAACGTGAGTCGTTGAATGGCTTGATGCTGTTGCAATCGACTGCGTGGATCGGAGGGTTGATTCGCCAGCCATTCATCCATGCCGCAACTTAATAAAAAATAAGCCTGTGACGTATACCCACTAGGCGTTAGGCCGGCTGCGACTGCTTTGTGCAATACATCGGTAAAATCGACGTGAGCGGTGACATCTTGTAACCCTGGCCATAAAAAAGGATCGGGGTGAGCGTGATGCCGATAGTGACACATTAAGGTGCCTTGATGTCGAGTGGGGTGATAGTACTCTGCTTGCGGAAATCCATAATCAATCAATAACAATAAACCTTGTTGTAATATCGTACTAATGCTGGTGAACCAGCCGGCTAAGTTTAAATTAATTTCTGAATAGTAATCGTCGGTTTGAGATAAATAACGATTCACAATAACTTCGGCGGCGCTTGTTAAGTCGGTGGTCAAAGGCGGTACTGGGTGTGTGATAAATTGACCATTTTCCCAGCCGACACACAATTCAAAAATACGTTGATTGTGCCAAACAAATTGATGTACGGGCATGGCATCTAAAACTTCATTAGCCAGAATTACCCCACGAAGTGGGGTGGCTGGCCAATGAGTCAACCAATGAATGCGATCCATCCAGTCGGGACAATGGGTGGTTAAATATTCACGTTGCCGCTGGGTTAAATCAGGGCTGATTTCCAAAATGTAATAGTGATCCGGTAAACAATCTTGTTGTGCCAACACCGTTAAAATATCACCAGCCATTTTGCCACTGCCAGCACCCAGCTCAAGAATATCCCCGTGCCCCAATTCAGTGAGTACTTGAATACATTGAGTTGCCAGACAGTGCGCATAAACAGGGGAGATTTCTGGTGCTGTAATGAAATCACCAGCAGCACCGAGCTTGTGTGCTCCCGCAACGTAATATCCCAAGCCCGGTGCATACAATGCAAGGTTCATGTAATCGGCGAAACTGAATAAACCACCGGCGGCTTGCAACGCTTGACGAATCGTGTAAGTTAAGCGCTCACTGTGTTCAATGGCAATGGTTGAAGGGGTAGGTAACATGTCGGATCCAACTCATCCTGTTTTATTTATTACGGGGGCTGCTCGACGAATTGGAGCAGCATTGACAACGTTTTTACATCAGCGTGGTTACGATATTATCATGCATTGTCATCGTTCAACAGATGACGCGCAGCAATTGGTCGCCACTTTGAATCAGCATCGCCAACAGTCCGTTCAATGCGTACAAGCCGATTTAACCACCATGGATGGCTTGACCCACATTCAGCAATCATTGGCCAACCAACCTCGTTTGGACGGTGTGATCCACAATGCTGCGGTGTTTTATCCAACGCCGATGGCTACCGCTTCGATGGCGCAATGGGATGCTTTGTTTGATTGTAATGTGAAAGCACCATTTTTTTTGAATCAAATGTTGGCGCCGCAATTGTGTGATAGCCAAGGCTGCATTGTAAATATTGCTGACATTCACGCTGAAAAGCCGCTAAAAAATTATTCGATTTATTGCATGACCAAAGCGGCGTTGTTGATGCAAACCCAAAGCTTGGCACGAGAATTGGCCCCGACGGTGCGTGTCAACGCAGTGGCGCCTGGCCCGACGCTATGGCCGGATGGGCTGGAAAATACTTTGAATCAACAACAGCAGCAGGATTTAATAGAGCGTACTGTATTGAAGCGATTGGGACGTCCTGAACACATTGCCCAAGCGGTTTGGCATTGTTTAACCAATGATTATCTAACGGGTCAAGTAATCAATGTCGATGGTGGGCGCTCATTGAAATGATGGTTGAAAAGCGTGAATCAAGCCCAATATATCTACTTTTATCAAATTCTTAAGGGGATTGGATTGGAGCAATATTGTGGAACCACTATTGTATCAGTGCGTCGAAAAGACAAAGTTGTGATTGGCGGTGATGGGCAAGTCACCCTGGGCAACACCATCATGAAAGGCAATGCCCGCAAAGTGCGTCGTTTGTATAAAGATCAAGTCATTGCCGGTTTTGCTGGTGGAACTGCTGATGCATTCACTCTATTTGAACGGTTTGAGCGTAAATTGGAAATGCATCAAGGCCATTTAACCCGGGCAGCGGTGGAGTTAGCCAAAGATTGGCGCACCGATAAAATGTTGCGTCGCTTGGAAGCATTGTTAGCGGTGGCTGATCACAGTGCTTCGCTGATTGTCACCGGCAATGGCGATGTCATCGAGCCGGAAAACAGTCTGATTGCCATTGGTTCTGGCGGACCCTTTGCGCAAGCAGCGGCAACCGCATTATTAGAGAATACCAAATTAGGTGCGAAACAAGTGGTAGAGCGTAGCCTGGCAATTGCTGCTGATATTTGTATTTATACCAATCAAAATATCACCATCGAAGAATTGGAGATTAAATAACATGTCTGAGTCGAACCGTGAAACTTATGAATTACCCGTGGTAATGACCCCACGTGAAATCGTACAAGAGTTAGATAAGCACATCATTGGACAAGACAGTGCCAAACGTGCTGTTGCCATTGCTTTGCGCAATCGATGGCGCCGAATGAATATTCAAGATGGTGAGATGCGCAATGAAATCATGCCTAAAAATATTTTAATGATTGGCCCCACCGGGGTTGGTAAAACAGAAATCGCCCGGCGGTTGGCTAAATTAGCTCACGCGCCGTTTATTAAAGTGGAAGCTACCAAATTCACTGAAGTTGGTTATGTGGGACGTGATGTTGAATCGATTGTGCGTGATTTAGCCGATGTAGCGATCAAGCAAGCGCGAGAAATAGAATTTGAGAAAGTGAAACATCTAGCACATGAGGCCGCGCAAGAACGGATTTTGGATACATTATTACGCCCACCCAAAGATGTGTTTGACAAAGAAGCCAGCGCGGCTGAAAAAGAAACGATAACCCGACAAAAATTTAGAGAAAAATTACAAGCTGGTGAATTGGATGAACAGGAAATTGAAATTGAATTAACAACGGGTTCTATTGGTGTGGAAATTATGGCGCCACCAGGCATGGAAGAAATGACATCACAGTTACAAAGCATGTTGCAAAGTTTCAGCGGTGATCGCAAAAAAAATCGACAAATCAAAATCAAAAATGCAATGAAAATATTGTGTGAAGAAGAAGCTGGTAAACGTGTTAATGAAGAAGAATTAAAAGCCAAAGCCATGAGTAGTGTAGAACAAAATGGCATTGTATTTATTGATGAAATAGATAAAATTGCCCGTAAAGGGGATAACCCTTCCATTACTAGGGATGTTAGTGGAGAAGGGGTGCAACAAGCTTTATTAAAACTTATTGAAGGCACAGTCGCAAACGTGCCACCGAAGGGAGGTAGAAAACATCCACAAGGTGAAACTTTAAAAATAGACACCAGCAATATTCTTTTTATTTGTGGTGGCGCATTTCCTGGGCTCGAAAAGATAATCGAAGGCCGATTAGGAAAAAAGACTGTCGGCTTCCATGCCAAAAACAATAATAAAGACTTTGATGAGACAGCTATT
>WLWR01000128.1 GCA_012103495.1 Legionellales bacterium | reverse complement strand
ATTTACTTCAACCGTAGCTAAATCTTTTGCTAGTTCGTCTGCGTCTTTCCCTTTAGGTAATACTTTTTTAAACTCTGTCATAATTTTTTTAATATCATTTGCTTGAATAGCTTCAATTAATGACATGACTATTTCCTTCTTTTTCCTAAATGAAGTTTTGTTATTAGCAACTTAAATTTTGTCATAATCTCTTAAGTTATTTAAGCAATTGTCGCATGATGGTCCGTGAGTTAAAAGGGTTGTTCTGCGCTTGTTTCGTATTTCTCTGAAACATTGCAGTTAGCGATGTTTATCATTTTTTAAAGTTGCTTACAAAATGCTCAAATTAAAGTTGTTAAGAAACCCTTTATTTGAACAATAAATAAGCGGGACAGTCACAAAGAAAGGAGCAATAAAGACAAATCATCAAAGTAGGTTATAATGCTTTTTTTTCATTAAAAAAAAGGCTGAAAAGATGAGTGAAAAGTTAAAATTAACCACGACAGCTGGTAATCCTATCGGGAATAATCAAGATAGTTTAACTGCGGGAGCACAAGGTCCTATCTTGATAGAAGACTATCAACTTTTAGAAAAATTAGCGCATCAAAATCGTGAGCGTATTCCAGAACGAGTGGTGCATGCTAAAGGGTGGGGTGCCCACGGTTTATTTACAGTGACTAACGATATTACCTGTTATACAAAAGCAAATTTATTTGCGGAAATTGGCAAACAAACCCCCGTGTTTACCCGGTTTTCAACGGTGGCAGGCGAGTTGGGCGCGGCAGATGCTGAACGAGATGTGCGTGGGTTTGCTGTGAAATTTTATACGGAACAAGGTAATTGGGATTTGGTAGGAAATAACACACCTGTTTTTTTTATAAACGATCCTTATAAGTTTCCAGATTTTATTCACACGCAAAAACGTCATCCACGAACTAATTTACGTAGTCCGACTGCAATGTGGGATTTTTGGTCACTGATGCCGGAGAGTTTGCATCAGCTAACAATTTTATTTTCTGATCGAGGTTTACCAAAAACAGTGCGGCATATGAATGGTTATGGCTCACATACTTTTAGTTTTATTAATGCTGACAATGAGCGATGTTGGGTAAAATTTCATTTCAAAACCCAGCAGGGACATCAATTTTGGACCGATGAGCAAGCACGAAAAATTGTGGGTGACACTCGTGAATCGACCCAAGAAGATTTATTTCAAGCGATAGAAAATGGTGATTTTCCTAAATGGAATTTATTTGTACAAATCATGTCTGAAGCACAAGCTGATACAACTGTATATAATCCATTTGATTTAACAAAAGTATGGGCGCATGCCGAATTCCCATTGATCGAAGTTGGCACCCTGGAATTGAACCTAAATCCTGATAATTATTTTTCTCAGGTAGAACAGGCGGCATTTTCGCCTTCTAATGTTGTGCCTGGAGTGGGATTTTCACCAGATAAAATGTTGCAAGCTAGAATTTTTGCTTATGCTGATGCGCATCGATACCGTTTGGGAACTCACTATGAAGCGTTGCCAATCAATGCACCTCAATGCCCTGTGCATCATTATCACAAAGATGGTGCTATGCGTTTTTACGATAATAATACGGCATATTCAGATGCTTATTATGAACCGAATAGTTTTGCTGGACCGCAACAAGATACCAGCAACATCGAACCACCATTAACAATGACAGGTCAAGCAATGCGATATGATAGCAACCAAGAAAACGACTATTTCATCCAGCCACGTAATTTATTTAATTTGTTTAATGCAGAACAAAAGCAACGTTTATTTTCTAATATTGCCTCGGCAATGAGAACAGTCCCTAAATCAATTATTGAAAGACAATTAGCATTGTTTGATCAAGTTGCATCTGAGTATGGTGAAGGAGTGCGCCAAGCAATAAAAACTGATCCTCAGCACAACTAAGAAATCGGGGGACAGTATACTTATTTTTAATCTCTTGGCATGATTTTAATTAAGTATACTGTCCCTTGAATTGATCTAACTTCGTTGCCGATGACAAAATAAGATTCACTTGATAATGGGGTCATGAACAATAAAATAGTCATGCTTTGACTCAAATTTTGAGAGCACCAATATCAAATTCAGTACAGGAAGTTAATTCAGAAAAATTGCCTAACAGAGATGGCTGAACTTGCTTAATTACCTCAATTCACTTCGCTGCTTCATTATGTTACAGTTGCTGTTTTTATCCCGTATGACAGATGATAATGGACTCTTGCTATGCGTTAAAAAACTTCCAGGGAAAAGAGGTGATTTCAAATGACTGATAATTTTTACCGTGCTCTTGAAGATAAATTTCGTGGGTCGCGTGAATTGATCAAGGAACGACTGGAAGTATATTTGCCATTTATTTTGCCGATTCGAGATGCATTGCCCGAAGTTTTTGCTATTGATTTGGGATGTGGGCGTGGTGAATGGCTGGAACTTTTAGCATCAAATGGTTTCGATGCTCAAGGTGTTGATTTAGATGATGCCATGTTGTTATCTGCTTGCCAGGCATTTGATGGCCTCACCGTTCATACAGGCGATGTGCTTGAATTTCTTCAGGCGACGCCTGACAACAGTCAGGCGATTGTATCTGGTTTTCACATTGCCGAACACTTACCTTTTGCCCAACTCCAGCATCTTGTTCGGGAAGCTCTGCGGGTCTTGATGCCCGGCGGGCTGCTTATTCTGGAGACGCCGAACCCTGAGAATTTCAGGGTGGCGACGCTGTCGTTCTATTATGACCCCACGCACCTTAACCCACTGCCACCTGATCTTTTGAGTTTTCTAACCGAGTTTACCGGTTTCAAGAGGAATAAGGTCATCCGCCTTCAAGAGAGTGAACAGTTGAGAACCTCGCTCTCCGCTTCGTTGGATGAAGTTTTGGGCGGGGTCAGTCCAGACTATGCGGTTGTTGCACAAAAGGGAAGCGATGCTGCGACAATGGCGCTTTTTGACCAACCCTTTGCCAAGGAATATGGATTGGACGCTTCTATTCTGGTTGAGAGGTTCGACCGTGCACTTAGGGAGCACAATGATATTAAGGTAGAAATGCTGGCCGCTTTGGCAGAGGCGCGCGCCGAAATTGCGGCGTTCAAAACTAGCACATCTTGGCGCATCACAGCGCCATTGCGCGCGACATCCCGCATGCTCCGATGGTTCTTCTTACGTAGGTCATGCTGATTCGTAAGCGTTGTGAGTAAGTGCTTGAGCACAGTGAGTTATTGTTAAGTCATTTACAAGAGAAGACGTATCGCTATG
Organism: Legionellales bacterium; assembly: GCA_012103495.1. Taxonomy (GTDB): domain Bacteria; phylum Pseudomonadota; class Gammaproteobacteria; order WLWR01; family WLWR01; genus WLWR01. The sequence goes on along the minus strand of WLWR01000128.1, from coordinate 1,934 downwards.
TGAAGGATATTTGTGCCTATGTCAAAGGGAAGTTTTGCGTTGATCACACGGTAAGCGGCATGACGAAATGGCTACAAGCGAATGGATTTCGTTACAAGAAACCCCAAGGGGTTCCGGCGAAATTTGATGCAGCCAAGCAAAAAGAATTTATTGAATTTTACGAAGAATTAAAGCGCGATTGTGGAGAAAGAGAGGCTATTTACTTTGTGGATAGCGTTCATCCAGAACATCAAACACGTTTGTCGTATGGTTGGATATTTAAAGGTGTTCGCAAAATGATTGGCATGACAGGGAAACAATATCGGATGAATGTGATAAGCGGTATTTGTTTGACAAACCACCGGATTGTTTATGAACAGTCGGCGAAGGTGAATGAAGATAGCATCCAGTCGTTTTTATATCGTCTACGTAAGAAACATCCTGGAGATTATAAAATCCATGTTATTTGGGATAATGCGGGGTATCACCGCAGCAAAAGGGTCTGATGTTTTGCGAAGACATTGGGAATTGTGATTGATTATTTACCACCTTATTCGCCGAATTTAAATCCGATTGAGCGCTTGTGGAAAATTTTACATGAGCAGGTCACTCGAAATCAATATTACGAAACGTTTGCTGATTTTAAACACGCTGTGCAATATTTCTTGCGACATATTGGCAAAAAGAAAACATTATTGAGGAAAAGAATCAACGATAATTTTCAAGTCCTCACGCCTGCAAATTTCGCATCTTGAGGTGGAATGGCTATATATCCGCAACCCTTGATTTAAATTCTCGCTTCCAATGACTAATCTGCGTCGAATGCACTCCGTATTTTGAACTTATCTGCGCTTGCGTCCATTGATCGCTCAGACTCGCTAATACAATCCTTACTTTTTCTTCTGCACTATAGTACTTGCGTAACTTTGGCATAACTGTTCTCTAAAATTTAGACAGCCAGTATATCTTATGCAGTTGTCTAATTTTAAGGGTCCACTATATAAAGCTTCTATGCTCATCGCAGATCATTTTAATAATTTGTTAATATTTCTGAGTATTACATCCTACTAGCGGTCAACTATAGTGATGAATAAACCCAATAAATAAAAGAGGATGGAGATCATGAAGTCAACAAGTCAGTTACAGTACCAAGTTATTGCCGATGCCTTACATCAACTGTTTGATCGTTATCATGAGGTGATTGTCAGTGATAATGTATTGAAACGACATTTTGAGCAGGTCAATAAAGATTTGTATACTCTGTATGAAGGGGAGGCGGCATTGGTTCCAAAAATCACTTCTGAATTCACTCACTTGGTTGAGTTGGCCAACGAAGCTTGTCATGATGCTCATCGTTTTGCCGACGAAAGTCCAACTGTGCCAGTCAGCGATGAGAAAAATCTAACTTTACAATACGCTGAATTAGGACAAAAACTATCTACTTTGCAAACTCGATTGTTATCGATACGGCATTGATGAATGAGATAATGATTGGTCAATTATTTATAGATGCAACATCTGGTCGCAGGCGCTATGGAAAATGCGTAGGGAGTGTTAATAGTCATTATAAGCATTCGATTAGTTACTATGAGCTTGTAAATTTTGTAAACGCTTGCTCTAGCTCTTCAAGTTGCGCGCGCATTTCTCTATTAGCTAAATGAGTAGAACATTCACCTTTGTGGTCTCTAGTATGAAAAGAAACCCAAGAATTTGATAGTTTATATTCCTTAGCCAATTCCTCCTCATCTAACTTTTCACGCTTAAAATGCCAACTGAGAAAGTTTACCAACCGTGAATAAAGTTCGCAGCTGCAAGTACGATGGCTATATAACCAATTATTGGTTAACAGATTGTGTGATTTCGTAATAGAATTCATGTGTGATCATATTAGTAATTCGGATCTTAGTGATGCTGTTAAAAATAATATTTTTGTGAATCTATGTGGCTGGTACTAC
>WLWR01000127.1 GCA_012103495.1 Legionellales bacterium | reverse complement strand
ATCATGATCGAAGCAATTTTGCGTAACCAAGGACTGTGATATTTCAAAACAAACAATTCGGCGGTGGTTCCAATTTGGAATCCACGCAACCGACTGGCAAAACCAGAGGCAAGCAAGGCAAACCCTAAAAATTGTCCCAAAGGATATACCAAACTAAAAATACCAATGTGGCCGGCGGTGTCTGAAGTGCCCAATACAAAGCCACCACCTACTTGAGTGGCCGCCAACGTCAAAGCTAAAACCCAAACATTTAATTTGCGACCGGCTAAAAAATAATCTTGGCGATCATGAATTTGTCGTGCAGCCATCAAACCAATGGTAAGCCATAGACCACCAAAGCCTAACAATAAAAGAATGAAAACTGGATCAGCCATGACGTTGTCTTGCATCGAGCCACCAACCCAGACCATACCCAGTAAAGGCGGCGATTAACTGCAAGATTTCACGCGGAAAAGGTGTAGAAATAAACTTTAATAAACCAAATGCCACAATCCCAAAAGTGATGGAAACGATGGCGGCTAATTTAGGCGTACGTTTAGCGATGCAACAAAAGAAAATAGCCACGAATAAAGCACTGACTGGCAATTCGTAACTGTGAATTAAAATACGGATGATGTTATCAAATTGATAAGCCAACACCAACGCAATCACACCACACAATAAAGTAATCCCACGCGATAAATGAACCGCTAAGCGATCTGATAATTGATCCAAGCCAAAATCCTGTGCCAAGTTCGAACTGATGGCACACAATAAAGAATCCGAGGTTGAAATAATCGCAGCTAATAAAGCAACCGCGACCAAAGACAATACCACCCCGTGACTGATTTCGGCAATAACGCTAACCAATACACTGGTGTTGTTGGCAATCTCCAATCCCAGGTGCTGTGCCAATACCCCAAAATAAGTGGGAATGATACCAAATAACAAAACAATCACTGCCGCCAGCGCGGCAGCCAAAGTTGCCACTTTCCGTGTTCGTGCGGCAAAACATCGTTGTGCCAAATCTTGTTCCACAATACAAAATAAAAATGGCAATAACAGCGGAGCAACAAAGTGAATCGGCAAGTCTTCAATCGGCTCAGCTGGCACCCATTGCAAGTCACTAAAAGGGTATTGAATAATGGCAAAGATAAACAAGCCAATGAACAAGGCAATAATAAATAACACTTGATAGACATCAGTTAAAATCACGGCTTTCAAACCACCGATCATGGTGTATACAATCACAAAGGCCCAAAACGCTATGAACAACCAATCCTGAGTCATTCCCAATGCAAACATGAATTTTTTGGCGGCGACCACTTGCCCAACTAAAATACCACACATGGAAATCACAATAATCAGGGACGCCAGTTTGCGTAATGTGCGCGATTGATAATGGGTTTCAAACAACTGTGCGGTGGTGACAATGTTAAAGCCACGCAATTTGCTGGCAAAACCACTGGCAAGTAAGGCAAATCCTAAAAAAATCCCCATCGCATACAAGATGCCATACCAACCGATTTGATATGCTTCATCGGCCGTGCCTAAAATTAATCCCCCGCCAATTTGCGTTGCGCACAAGGTTAACATCAAGGGCCATACCCCCACTTGGCGACCGGCTAAAAAATAATCACCAGTGGTGCGAATGTGTTTCGCCGCATACACACCGATGATTAATGAAAATATGCCTAAGCCTAAGAGTAAGATGATGAATTGAGATGACGCCACGTGTTAATTAGATTCCATATTGCTGTTGGTATTGATGAATTTGTTTAATCACTGGATCAAAGTGACCAAGCTCGGTTAAATAAGTTACCAGATCCGATAATTGAATAATACTTAGTACAGGAATGGCATACTGCTGTTCAATTAATTGAATGGCACTGCGTTGATCGTTGATGCCGCGTTCTTGTCGATCCAAGGCAATGACTGCTCCGATCAATTGTGCCGAATGTTGTTCAATTAAAGATTTTGCTTGATGAAATGCGGTGCCGGCGGTGATCACATCATCAATCAGTAATACTCGACCCTGCAAATCGCCACCAATCAGGTCACCACCTTCGCCGTGATCTTTCACTTCTTTGCGATTGAAACGTACCGCGACATCGTGCTGATAATGCTGAGTCAAGGCAATGGCGGTGGTGGTGGCTAAAGGAATGCCTTTGTAAGCCGGGCCAAACAAAGTATCAAAAGATAGGCGGGCTTGCTGGATGGTTTGTGCATAGAAATGGCCTAATTGACTTAACGCCAGTCCCGAATTAAACAGACCACTGTTGAAAAAGTAAGGACTGACTCGCCCAGATTTCAAAGTGAATTCACCAAAACGTAAGATGCGATGCTGCAAGGCAAATTCAATAAATTGACGTTGATAATCATGCATGGTCAAACCCATATAACGGCGGATTAAATCAAAAGGCGCATTCTACCGGAATATTAATAGAGTGTCATGATCGGTCATGGTGTCTGGATGCGGATTCACTCCAGTGTTTGAAAACGTAAACTCGTATATATGCGAATCAAAAGTCGAAAATAGGTAGTCCCAATCCATAAAAGTTATTACGCTTTAGGTTCTCGAAGCCAAAAAAGGAAATAACATGGATTGGGAACGGTCATTGATAACATTATATTTGCACATCTGCAATGCCTATGAAGAAAACCTTTGGACGGTATGTCAAAGATTTAGCAATGGAGGCTATAAACGTTTTAGTGACGAAGAAGTGATGACCCTTTATATCTTGGGTACGCTGATGGGGTTGAAGACAATGAAACACATTCATCACTATGCGCGTAGACATTTACTGAGTTACTTCCCCTGTTTGCCTTGTTATGCAGGCTTTGTCCATCGAGTGAAGAGGTTGGGTGATGGATTCAAAGCGCTAGTGGCCTGGCTCCCATCGCAGCAAATTTCGTCACACGATGAACGATTTTATTTAATTGATTCTTTTCCGATTGCTTTGGCAAAGCAAAACCATGCGTATACAGCCAAAGTTGCTGGTGAGGTGGCGGGAAAAAGTTTTAATGCCACGAAGAAAATGTACTATTACGGCGTCAAAGCGCATGTAGTTGCTCGCAAAAATCAAGCCTGCTTACCGGATATTGAACTATTTATTGTGGATATGGCCAGTCGGCAGGACGGCCCTATTTTTGACGAATGTTTACGACCCCACATGGGAAACAACCTCGCTTTTGCCGATCAAGCTTACCGAAGACCTGATGAAAAAAGGGTTGAAATGACGCAAGAATTAAAGGTGTTCACACCCGTTCAAAAGCAACGAGGTCAAAAAGAATTGTCATTAGAAGATAAGCTCTTTTCCAAGGCCGTCTCGAAAATCAGACAACCCATTGAAGCTTTATTTAGTTGGATCAATCGAATTACCAGCATTGAAGATGCTTCCTTAGTACGTTCAACCGAAGGGTTGAACGCCCATATCTTTGGCAAACTCGCTGCCGCGATGATTTTAAAAAATAACCCTTGTTTCGACTTTTGATTCGCATATATATAATTGTATAGCAACTTGAACGAACCCCTGGTGATAATTTAAATAAAGGATATTGACATATCCTTTATTTGCCATTTGCTTAATAAACTTTTTTAACTTATTATTCTATTAAATAAAGGATATCCTCTTTTCCTTTATTTAATTTCTCGTTAATTAACTTTCTTTAGTTACGAGACTCTTAAATAAAAGAAAAGCCACTTTCATTTACTTAATGAAGCACCAGGTACAAACATGAATAATGAAAATCGCGTTGGCTCTTATATTCCCTGCACCGTTGTGGGCGAACGGTACCAGACTTACCTGCCAAAACCATTACCCCCAAACCCGCCGCTGGATATGACCCAACTTTATGGCTTGCTGGAACAAGCCAATACCGCCATCGGACGTCTGGATGGATTGAGTCTCACACTACCGGATCCGGCTTTATTCTTATACGCGTATGTGCGTAAAGAAGCCGTGTTATCTTCTCAAATCGAAGGCACCCAATCGTCTTTGTCCGATTTATTTTTATTTGAAAACAGCAATTCTCCCAATGTCCCACTCGATGATGTGACAGAAGTATCTAATTATGTACTGGCAATGGAGTATGGTTTGGCAAGAATTCGCAATGATGACTTTCCACTGTCACTGCGTTTGCTGAAAGAAATACATGTAAAACTGCTGGTCAAAGGTGGCCGAGGCGCTCATAAAATGCCAGGCGAATTCCGACGGTCACAGAATTGGATTGGCGGAACACGACCTGGCAACGCAACTTTTGTCCCTCCACCTCCCGAAAAAGTGTTGGATCTATTAAGCGATTTGGAAAAGTTCATTCACGATGACAGCCAGTCGTTACCAACACTTATCAAAGCGGCATTGGTTCACGTACAGTTCGAAACCATCCATCCATTTTTAGATGGCAATGGCCGCTTAGGTCGATTGCTGATCACTTTTATTTTGTGCGTACACGGATTATTGAAGGAACCACTATTATATTTAAGCTTGTACTTCAAATCTCATCGAAAACAATATTACGATCTCTTACAACAGGTTCGTGAAACAGGCGAATGGGAAAAATGGCTCCGGTTCTTTCTGGAGGGCGTCATTGCCACAGCCAATCAAGCCACTCAAACAGCTAAGGAAATACTACGACTGTTCGAACATGATAAACAAAAAATTGAACATCTGGGTCGTGCCGCATCCTCTACCTTATACGTCTATCAGTGCTTTCAAAAAAAGCCTATTTTAAATGCCAAATCAATTACACAAGAGGTCACCCTGACGTTACCAACCGTGAATAAAGCACTACAGCACCTGACAGAATTAGGCATCATTTATGAATACTCAGGTCGAACCAGAAAAAGAATTTTTGTTTATCAAAAGTATTTAGACCTGTTAAACGAAGGCATCGATGTGTTTGAGTAGGCTCCATATTCTCCTTGATTTCTTTGGATAATACCCACTCACACGGTGTCACCCTGTACGTGTACGTCTCGAATTGACGTGGTCTAATAGACTTGGACACCCCAGTTAAGGTTTACTTTAACTTAATTGGAGGTAGGAATGGATAAGAAGAGACACGACACAAAAGCATTTAAGTTGGATGCGGTTCAACTTGTGACGGAACAAGGTTATCCAGGCAGCCAGAAGTCTTGATATAAAGTCAAATATACTGGATCGTTGGGTGAGAGAATATCGAGCGAAATAAACCAAGGCATTTGGCGGTTCTGGCCAGTTGAGCGATGAGCAATTGGAACTACGCC
>WLWR01000126.1 GCA_012103495.1 Legionellales bacterium | reverse complement strand
AATTGTATATGGACAAATTAAAATAACTCGGCATCCGGATCCACAGTTGGTTACCTCAACGGTGCTTTTGACGCAAGATGGTTATTTTGTGGCTGTGTTGGAACGTGCGAAAGACAGCATCCCATTTCATTTAAACGGGTATCAATCGGTCACTGTGCGTGGGGATCGTAAACAAGGTCGGGTGATGAATGCAGGCGTGATGAGGTTAGCCAATCTTGCTGAGCAACAACAAGCCTCGTTTGTGGGAAGTTTTGTGGGGTTGCGTGATCCAGAGCAAGTGAATGTCGTGATGCGTCCAGTGATTCAGCAACCGGTTAAAGAGACGGGGGCTGAAGATTTATTTTGGTTGCAGCAGGCGCCGGTGGTCATCTTAAAATCGGGTGATTTTTTTGCCGTGGGATTAACACCAGGGCCGTATCGCATTCAAGTATCGGCCTATGGCGAACCGATTTGGCAACAAGTCATTCAATTAAAAGGTGGTGAGTTGCGTCAAATTGGTGAAATTCAATTACCAGAATCGGCAGCGTGATCGGTGATGAAACAGCGAATTATTGTCGGGATCAGTGGTGCTTCAGGATTTATTTACGGCTATCAAACATTAGCGGCGTTGCAATCGGTTGCTCAGGTAGAAACGCATTTGGTTATGTCATCCACAGCACAACGTACTCGCAGTATTGAAACTTCGTTTTCACAAGCCGATGTTGAAGCATTGGCTGATGTAGTGCATAAGGTTGATGATTTTAGTGCATCAATCAGCAGTGGTTCGTTTGTGACCGCTGGCATGATTATGGCTCCTTGCTCCATGCGCAGTTTGGCAGAAATCGCCAGTGGAGTGACGACGAGTTTATTAACTAGAGCTGCTGATGTGGTATTAAAAGAACGTCGACGCTTGGTTTTGATGGTGCGTGAATCACCCATTCACAGTGGCCATTTACAATCGATGTTAACGGTTTCTCAATGGGGTGGGATTATCGCACCACCGGTACCAGCATTTTACATCAAACCTGAAACACTCGATGACATTGTGGCGCATTCAGTCGGCAAAGTGTTGGATCTATTTGGGGTAACAACCGCAGGGTTGCAGCGTTGGAAAGGGACGCCGACTGATAAATAACAGTCGACAAACTTTAGGCGTGGAGTGGGTATATTTATTCCATTAACCTATCACTTATCAAAAAAACGGAGATAATATGCAAAAACAGAAAACCCGACTACCCGAAATGACGTTAGTTGGCTTAACCGCTAGAACTAATAATAAAAACGAAATGAATCCTGAAACTTCAAAAATAGCTGAGTTGGCTGGTTTGTATTGGGACAATCAGCTAGCTAATAATATTCAGCATCGTGCAAAACTTGGTATTACTTATGCGGTGTACACAGATTTTGAGAGTGATGAGAACGGTGAATATACTTATTTCATTGGAGAGATGGTTGAGTCATTACTAAATCAAGATTTAGAAAAGTTTAAAACAATAACCATCCCAGCAAGTAGCTACCAAAAATTTTCGACTGAGCCAGGTAAAATGCCAGAGGTGGTCATTTCAGCATGGCAAGAGATATGGACCATGAGAGAAAGTGATTTTGGCGGCAAACGTAGGTACGTTGCAGATTTTGAAATTTATGATCAAAGAGCTGCTGACTCAAATAATACCGTTGTCGACATTTACATTGGCATTGAAGAATAAGATGAATGACCACTTGTGGAAAAAATAAATCTCACTGATAAATTTGCGTTATTTAATGATCTTTGGTCCCCCAAAATAGTTGGCAACTTAAATGATTGTTATATTAAACTGGCCAAATTCAAAGGCGAATTTATTATCATTCCTAAAGGTGTTGAGCCTTTACCCATTGCAGAAGAAGAAGCCAGTGTTATGTCGCTCAATGCGTATGCAGCTTTAAGTATGATGGGTATCGTATCTACACGAATGTTGTGGCAAGCAATAATGCAGCATAAATGGAGTCATCATAAATCCGCAGCCCCTGGAAAGTTAGCAGCAGTGGTATATGAGGGGACAATCGTCTAAAATGACGTTTCATTATTTTACAATGCTAACAGTATCAAATGAATTGAGGAAAACACTATGCGCAAACAGTTGCTGAGCGTAATTTTATTATTTTTTATGGTCCTGGTGGTGGTGGTTTGTTTGCCATATGTAATGGGGTACATGGCTGAGAAACGCATCAAACAATTGATTGTTGAATTATCAGAGACGCCCGATGTGACCATTTCAATTGATGAATATCAGCGTCATTGGTTTTCCGCCACGGTGCAACTGACCGCGCAAGCCGGTTTGGCAGAGTTTAATTTGCCAAAAGTGCAATGGAAAATCACTCAGCGAATTAAACATGGACCGGTCATGTGGGTTGATGGTCGGTTATTGTTTGGGTTGGCATACAGTGAAAGTAGTGTTACCCCTACGACAACTGCGCAACAAGTATTGCAACAGATTGCTCAATTTTTAACAAACAATGAGTTGCCTGAATTATCTCTTTCCACGTTGATTCGATTTAATCGTAGTCTTGTGATGTACACGGATTTGGATGAATTTTCACTGGTAAGTCCGCAACAAGAAGCAACCGTCAGTTGGCAAGGGGTCACTAGTAAATATTATATTTCAAGTGATGGTTCGCAAACGGATATGACTGCCTTGCTTAAACCATTAACAATTAGTACGCCTTTGTTTGATTTTTCTTTTAAAGATATCCAATTGAAAGTTTCTGAAATGGATCGTTGGCCAAAGAATTATCATTTTCGTGGTTTTGTGCAACTTGAACAGTCTGCGCTTGTTGATAAAGAAGATAAATCTGCATGGGAAATCCGTGATTTAGTATTGGATTTGACGTTGGATGCTCAAGATGAATTGTTTAATGGAGATTTGAAATTAACCTTAGGGGGCATGGACTCTGAAGAACTTAAAGTGGATCAGGGGATTTTAAAATTTTCAGTAAAAAATTTGGATGTGCCTACCCTGGATGAAATTGCAACATTAGTATCCACTTTAAATTTAAATCAGTTAAATGCTGAGCAAGCACGGTTGTTGGGGTTTGCTTTGTTACCTAAATTGCCTCAATTATTGACTGCCAATACTCAAGTGCGATTAGACGATTTGTCATTAGTATTGCCAGAGGGCGCTTTGGCAATGAGTGGTTATTTGCAATTGACTGATCAAGCTGATTTGAGTCACTGGTCAACTTTTTGGCAAGAGGTGGATGCCAAAGTATCTGTTGCTATACCGAGTACTTTTTTGCGGGCTTGGTTGTTTGAACGAGTTGCCGAAGTATTGGTGAATGAACAACAAATGCAACAAGTGATTGCTCGGCAGTTGACTGCGGATGCACAAGATAGTCAATCCATGGCGCAAATGCCTCTGACCGAATTGATTGATTTGGATGATCAACAATTGGTGGCTTTGGCTACTCAGCGAACGGATCAACAAATCGCACAATGGGTTACTGATGGTTATTTGCAGCATCGAGGCTCTGATTATCGATTGGATTTGCTGGTCAGTGATGGATTGATCCGGCTGAATGGTCAAATTGTGAGCATAAATCAGTGGTTTAATTAACAAAAACTTAAGTAATTGGTGTTTTCCTCTTGTCAGAAATTTTACATTTAGTATAATTGCTTACTGTGGCAGCACAGGTTTTAAGTATTTAGGCGCTGCTTTTTACAATCTGGGAATTTTTTAACAAGGAGAATTACAAATGTCGACGATGGTAAGTCATTATCCCATAGCGGATGCGATCCCTGCTGCTGAAGCAGCTTCTTTATCAGAAAGTGTGCTGAGTGCATTGAAAAGTTATTTTGATGCGCTTAATGGTGAAGAGCCTGTTGGTTTATACAAAATGGTGCTTGAAGAAGCAGAGCCACCCATGCTGCAAATTGTGATGGAGCAATCACGCTTTAATCAGTCACGTGCAGCAGAGGTATTGGGCATTAGTCGTGGCACTTTACGTCAAAAACTCCGTAAATATTTTGGCGATAAATATGTTGGTACGCGGGAAGTGATATAAAATAATCACGTGTTATCCGTTATTAAAAAAGGGGAAACGGGTTTTCCCCTTTTTGTTAGGTGGTGGGTAAAAAGAAGATTTAATTCTAATGCTGACTGCTTATTTATCCCTGGATTTCATACCTTCTTCTTTGGGGATATTGTCATTGGTTTGAACGGTGATGTTTTGTTGAGTTTGAGCAGGGTGTTTAAAGCTTGCGATTGCATTGACAATTTGATCTTGCAACAATCGGATCAAACGATGCGGACTCACGTAGTTATTCACAATAATGGCAAAAGCCACTAATTCATTGTCTGCAGTTTTGTTATAACCGGCCAACGAATTGACACCGGTCATGGTGCCAGTTTTGGCGCGAGCAACGCCTTCAGAGGCTAGACCGCGCATTCGATATTTCATGGTGCCTTCGCGTCCGGCGGTGGGCAAAGAAACTAGAAAATCTGGCATTACCGATGTTTTTTGAAACATAGCAACCAAGAGGTCGGCTAACATTCCAGCTGTGATCAAGTTATAGCGCGATACTCCTGAACCATCGGCGATTTCATGTTTGGATTGAATGCCCACTTCTTTGAAAAATTGTTCAACGACCTTGATCCCGTTTTTAGTGGTGCCAGGTGGGCTGATACGTTCGGCAGCTAACGTTTTTAATAGGGTTTCGGCATACATGTTATCACTTTCTTTATTGGTGCGAGCAACGATTTTACTCAGTGGTGATGAGTAATGAATGGCAACTTCTTGGGCTTCTTTAGGCGTGTTGCCGTATTGAATGGTACCGTCGAACTGTATGGATTTTTCTTTAAGCAAATTTGCTAATACATAACCTGCGTACAAAGCGGGTTCATCGATATCAGCGTGTTGCCCAATTTTTTGTTGATTCTGGCGCATAGAGCCAGTGACAATTAGTTTATCGCCAGGTTGACCATCGGTGCGGGGTTCGATGTTTAATCGAAGTGTGTTACGTCCGCGGCGGCCAGTGGTTTTGCTGTCATTTTTCACTTGAATAAAATTGTCCATAGTGGGCTTGATCGTGACTTCGACTGGTTTGCCGATGGTGGTACTGGGGGCAAGTTGTACCACTACGCCATTGTGATTTAAACTTAGCGCACTTAAGTGAGAATACGCGCCACCAAATGGACCATCGTCCCACATCCAACCTTTGCCTTTACGTTGGTTGTCAAAAAAAGATTCATCGACGATGATGTCGTCGGGGCCGCCCATCGCCGCGATAGCGCCGTCGGTCGCTCCGTGCGCCGGTCGGTCC
>WLWR01000125.1 GCA_012103495.1 Legionellales bacterium | reverse complement strand
GGTTGCATTGCTATGAGCACAGGCAATAAGGCTTGAGGTAATTGCGCTGATGAGAATCGTTTTGATGAAGAACATCATAAACTCCGATGGTTAACTCAATTGGTTTTTGTTGCGCCAATGTTGGCGTAACAAAGCTTGCTGGTGTGTGTTTAATTGAAGATACAGTTTCAAGCGAATAACATTTAATTGATGGTATTGTTCGACGAATTTGAATTGTAGATGGGCACGTTTTGTCATTTCTTTATTGGCGAAGGTTTTTTGCATTTTATGTAGGATGGTTTGTATTTCTTTGAGTGCATTGCGCCATAGAATGCGTTGGCGCAAATTGAGATTTAAGTCATCTTGTAAGGCTTGATCTTTCAAAGTATCCAATGTTGTTAATGAATCAGAGAAAATGCGATTTTTGATAATTTGCTGTTGCTCAAAGGTTAAGTTGTTGTATAAATTGATTTTTGCCGCGTTCACTTGCTTGTCAATTTGTAAAACTTGTTGTTCCAACGTTTGTTTGGCGGAATAAATGGTATCAATGTTTGGCGTAAATTTAAGTGCCTCTTGTTCAACAACGGCGTTGAACACATCATAGCGTTGTCTGGTTTGCTCATGTGCTTGTTCAATGGCAATTTCCATTTGATCCCAAGCGTGGGTTTGCTCAGAAGTTAATTCCAACTGTGTTCTTAATTCTGGATTGAAAATAATTCGATGTACCACATAGAAGTAACTGTGTGGTTCGGGCTCGGTGGCCGCGATGCTAATTTGAATAAAGGTTAGTAACAGTAACGAACTGAAAAACTGAGTCAAACGATGCACAACGTTTCCTTCTTACCGAAAGCATTCATAAGTGATATCAACAAATTTATAAAGCATGAACATTCTTTTTTCAACCTTTTTAGCGCTTGCGTTCCCAACCTAGTTTGGAGCGCAGTGTTTCATAATAATTGTAATTTAACGGGTGGATCAAGCGTAACTGTTGTAAATGTTTGCTGATTTTGATCGTTTTTCCAGGGGCTACGGTGATTTTATCGTGTCCATCACAACTCAAATTGGCGGCGCATGGGTTGTGTTCATGAATTTTAAGGGTAATACAGCTATCACCTTCGACAACAATCGGTCGGCTGCTTAATTTATGTGGAAACATGGGCACCAGTACCACGGCGTTTAATGTCGGGTGTAAAATAGGTCCACCGCCGGATAAAGCGTATGCGGTTGAGCCAGTGGGGGTTGCGACAATGATGCCATCGGCACGCTGATCGCAAACAAACTTATCATTAATATAAATAGAGAAGTCAATCATATGTGGCTCATCGCCCAAGGTGAGCACCACATCGTTGAGAGCCAATCCTTGAAATACCACTTGCTCATCTTGCATCATCAAGGTGTTGAGTAAAAATCTGGACTCTTCTAAATAATCACCTTCGAGAACTTGTTGAATTTTGCTGGCGGCTTCATCAGGTGCGATGTCGGTTAAAAATCCCAAATGACCTCGATTGATGCCGCACACGGCAATGCCTGCTTCAACCGCGGTGCGTGCGGCCGAAAGTAAATTTCCATCACCGCCAACCACGACGACCAAGTCGTGGTCGGCATTCAATTGATTCAATTCAATGGTGGGTAATGGCAAATCAAAAAACTGAGCGGTTTCCATTTCCAGCTGTACGGTTAATTGTAAACTGGTTAACAATTCCGCCAGGATATGCAAGGTTTCATTCACTCCTTCATTGGCGCGGTATTGTCTAGCAAATAAAGTAACCCGAGAAAAAGTAGGTGTCATGGCAATGTTTCTACTGTTGTGAGATCAAACTAAAATTTAGGATTGGTGTTAGGGCGTGTTGACAATTCTACTCTGAGGGCACTATCTCTTTGATTTTCTGTGCTCCGCTGCTCATTGACTACATGTCAACTGCGCTGCGGTGCTCAAAAATCAAAGACCTAGCACTCCTCAGAGCGAATTGTCAACACGCCCTAGTATGCCTGAAAAAATTTACAGTCCCAACTCTTGAATTCATTATGGGCAGCCCATACTATTACTGTCAACAAAATCACGGTCGTCAATTAGTGGAGCAAATGGGTATGAGTTCAACAAACGATGAGCAAAAGCAGAAGCAGAAACAGTGGGAGCGTATTGCCCAAGAGGCGGAACAAGACACTGAACAACCTGCACCGAGTATGGCCGAAGACGAAAATTTGGAGACGCTGGAATCTGAGCCCGCCGATCAATTGGATCATCCTTCTTACGCAGCCTTGGAAAATAAACTGACTGCTACCGAGGCGAAAATGCACAAATATTGGGATCAAGCCATGCGGATGAAGGCGGAATTAGAAAATGTGGAGCGTCGTGCTAAGCGAGACGTTGAGCAAGCACATAGATATGCGTTGGGAAATTTTGGCTCGGACTTGATTCCTGTCATGGATAGTTTGGAACAAGCGCTGCAATTGCAAGTTGATGATAATCTGGTAGCCCAGCAGATACACCAAGGTATTGAATTAACCTTGAAATTATTTCTATCGGTGTTGCAAAAATTTGGTATCGAACAATTGAACCCGGTGGGTGAACCATTTAATCCAGAGCATCATGAAGCCATGACCATGCAGGAGCAAGCCGACGTGGCGACCAACACGGTGATCAGTGTTTTTCAAAAAGGTTACTTGCTCAATGGGCGGATCATTCGGCCGGCGCGCGTGGTAGTGGCTAAATAGTCGACGTGATATCAAAATGAAGACTTGAAATCACATATTTTATCCCCAAATATCTGTTCAACAAAGACATAATAGCAAAGTGAACGTGGAGAATAATGTCATGGCAAAAATCATCGGTATCGATTTAGGAACAACCAACTCTTGTGTGGCCGTTATGGAAGGCGATAAAGCCAAAGTTATTGAAAATAACGAAGGGCATCGTACTACACCCTCGTCAGTGGCATTTACTGAGGAGGGTGAAATATTAGTTGGCCAACCAGCCAAACGGCAGGCGGTTACCAACCCAGACAATACATTGTTTGCTATCAAACGTTTGATAGGTCGTAAATTTGACGACACAGTGGTACAAAAAGATATTAAAATGGTGCCATACACGATCACCCAAGCCGATAATGGCGATGCTTGGGTCGAAGTCAAAGGTGATAAAAAAGCGCCTCAACAAGTTTCGGCTGAAATTTTGCGTAAAATGAAAGAAACTGCTGAAGCCTATTTAGGTGAAAAAGTGATGGAAGCGGTTGTTACGGTCCCTGCTTACTTCAACGATTCGCAACGCCAAGCGACCAAAGACGCTGGTAAAATCGCAGGCTTAGAAGTCAAACGGATCATCAATGAACCTACCGCCGCCGCACTGGCTTATGGCATGGATAAAAAGAAAGGCGATCAAACCATTGCTGTGTATGACTTGGGCGGTGGTACCTTTGATATTTCTATCATTGAAATTGCTGAAGTCGAAGGTGAGCATCAATTTGAAGTGTTGGCCACCAATGGTGATACCTTCTTGGGTGGGGAAGATTTTGATTTGTGCTTGATTGATTATTTGGCCGATGAATTCAAAAAAGAAAGCGGTATGGATTTACACAATGATCCTTTGGCGTTGCAACGGTTAAAAGAAGCTGCAGAAAAAGCCAAAATAGAATTGTCTTCAGCGCAGCAAACCGATGTGAATTTACCTTACATTACTGCGGATGCCAGCGGTCCCAAACATTTACATATCAAGTTAACTCGTGCCAAATTGGAAGCGTTGGTGGAAGCGTTGGTGGAACGCACCATCGCTCCCTGTAAAACAGCGATTAAAGATGCAGGTATTCAAGTAGGCAGCATCAGTGATGTGATTTTAGTGGGTGGGCAAACCCGTATGCCGTTGGTACAAGAAAAAGTGAAAGCGTTTTTTGGCAAAGAAGCGCGTAAAGACGTGAATCCGGATGAGGCCGTTGCTATCGGGGCAGCGATTCAAGGTGCGGTATTGTCTGGAGATGTGAAAGACATTTTATTATTGGATGTGACGCCATTGTCGTTGGGAATTGAAACCTTGGGTGGGGTGATGACCAAGTTAATTGATAAAAACACCACCATTCCTACCAAAGCCAATCAAGTGTTTTCAACAGCAGAAGATAATCAAACCGCGGTCACCGTGCATGTATTGCAAGGTGAACGTGAACAAGCCTCCGCTAATAAATCGTTAGGTCGCTTTGATTTATCCGACATTCCACCATCACCGCGTGGTATGGCACAAATTGAGGTAACGTTTGATATTGATGCCAATGGTATTTTGGATGTTTCGGCCAAAGACAAAGCCACCGGTAAAGCACAATCGATTGTGATCAAAGCTTCTGGCGGTCTGTCTGATGATGAGATCGAGCGCATGGAAAAAGACGCGGAAGCGCACGCTGATGAGGATCAAAAATTTAAAGAATTGGCTGATGTACGCAATCAGGGCGACAGCTTAATTCATACTACGGAAAAGACCTTGGGTGAATTGGGTGCAGATGTAGCGGATGATGAAAAAACCAACATTGAAACCGCCATCAGTGAATTGAAAGCAGCCATTAAAGGCAATGACAAAGCAGAGATTGAAGCGAAAACCAAAACGCTGTCGGATGCTGCTCACAAACTATCAGAACGGTTGTATGCCAAACAGCAACAACCTGAAACCGGTGACAGTGAACAGCCAGCGGGTGATGAAAGCGCGGATACTCAACAATCTGCTGAAGATGAGCAAGTGGTGGATGCTGAATTTGAAGAAGTAGATGATGATAAAAAGTAAAATCCATCCAATATGGATTTGTGTTTGATAGTGAAGATAAAACGCCATGGCTCAACAGCAGCAAAAACAAGATTATTATGAAACATTGGGTGTTGCTCGCAACGCCAGTTCTCAAGAAATTAAAACGGCGTTTCGTAGCCTAGCACGTAAATATCACCCCGATAAAAATATTGGCAATGAGAAGCAGGCTGAAGAAAAATTCAAAACGGTGAAAGAGGCTTACGATGTTTTGTCGGATGAACAAAAGCGTGCTGCCTATGATCAATTTGGTCATGCCGGTGTGGATCCAAGTATGGGAGGCGGTGGTGCCGAAGGTGCTCAAGGGTTTAGCGGTTTTGGCGATATTTTTGGTGACATCTTTGGTGATATCTTTGGTGGCGAACGGGGCGGTGCTTCTGGCAGCCAAGCGCAGGCCGGTGCCAATTTACGCTACCGGATAGAGTTGTCCTTAGAACAAGCCGCACGCGGGGATCAAATTGAAATTCGTGTGCCAACTCTAGTATTGTGTAAAACCTGTGATGGTAGCGGTGCTAAGCCGGGTACTTCCGCTGCGCGTTGTTCGACTTGTGAAGGACAAGGGCAAGTG
>WLWR01000124.1 GCA_012103495.1 Legionellales bacterium | reverse complement strand
AGCCCCACGAGTATCTTTGATATCTAAATAAACTCGATAACTTGCAGACGGCTTGAAAATCACTTTCAACATGTCAAAATACATTTTGTAATACCATGTATCGTGATCATGATTGAATTTCGAGTGATTGAGAGAGGATTTATCAGGGATAATCAACGCTCGAAAGTGTAAACATTTCTCACGAAAAAAATAAGTTAACACATCCAAATAAAATTCTATTTTTGCGGGAGAAACCTTCACCCATTTGATTTCAAAATTGACCGGCAATCCGTGCTTTTTCTTAAGCTGGCGAAGGTCATGGTGTATGTCATGAGTTTTGTTTACAGGCGACCAAACGGCTCCCAAAACCATTACTTTTTGGGCATCGTGTTCTAAATGACACGATTCATCACAGTAGACGTTGTAAGTTGTCATTTTATTTATATAATAATTTAAAATAAACACATTATATTTTTTTTATTCTAAACAAGCAACCAGATTCAACAAAAAGTAAGACTTTTCAATAGCGAAGCACCGTGAATAATCGGTTCATAATGGCTATCCACTATTTTTCTTACTGTTACAATGGGGATAGTGGCAGATCTTCTTACGACTGAATTTGTGAAATTCTATTTTCTCGGATCACTTCCCACTCCGATTTCGGATATTGTTCATTCCATGCTTGAAAAAGTTTTTGTTGAAGTGGATCAAGTTTCAAATCATACATTGCTTGCATGTACAAATAAACTCGCGCGATGAATCCTCGCGCATGTTCAGGCGGATACGCCATTTTAGCTTTATGATCGATGATCATTTCGCATCGACCGTACCCACCACCACCATCAATCACTCCAAACCGATAATCTCTTCTATCTTGATTTACTTCTCCAACCGCAGGAGCAAGATTCATTAAATCTGTGTACATTGCACGAAACTGCTCATTGACTCTTTCACAACATTCCCTACCTTTATAGCGCGTTCCATTTCGACGGGTACAAATGGGTTCTTGCCAACATTGAAATTGGCGACCAAACTCAGCGGCAGGCACAATATGTTCGGCTTCTGTTCTTCGTGCACGTCTAAAACTACGCCGAACATCGTATCCACATACTGCTAGATCAACTCGTTTTTGTTTACTAAAAGGACAATCACAATACATCGTCATGCGATGATCTTGATAGATAAAGTACATCTGTTTTTTCGCTTGAGCAAACGTTGCCGCATTGATCGCCCCCCATAAAACAATCAAAACACTCGCTAAACACACTTTTTTAAACACAGAAGTGATCCCACTAAAAATTTTACAATAGATCAACATGATCCCATCACATTCTCATCAACCAACGCATCGAGAAATTGCTGAACCACAGCATCCGACTTGCCACCATTATCTAAATGATACCGATACAACGTCAATAAAATTCCCCACAGCAAATCCTCATCAATGAGTGCTACGTCCTCATCTGATCTAAGCCGTATCATCTCAGATAGCAAGTTCACATCATACGATAAATCATCCGTGATGGGGTTGTAGGTAAGGCGTAATGTCGAAAAGTCAAAATTAGCAGGGATATGCAGTTCCATTTGTTTTCTCTAAGGTTTTTAACTCAAAAAAAGCATATCAAACATCACAGGCATTCGGCTATTGTGGAAAAACACTGAAAATTTTCATCAAAAAAACACTTGCAATCTTAAAATTATACGAGAGATAATAGTAGCGCGCTGAGCGGTGCTACTAACACCGACTCAGCACTTGCCACAACATAACTAACTGAGGTAGTTACGCCATGACCGATGTCATTATACACAACTTATTCATACCAGATCTAGCAATCCATGGTCTATGTCGATATTCAGCATATCACTGCCACGACTGCAAAGGCATGAAACAAGCTAATTAGTGATCTCTGTTAGCGTTTGTCCATTTGTCACGCTAGCAGAGAAAACACGCGTTTTTAGCTTTTCTCTACTGTAGTCGCATGGCAATGCTGTGTGCCAAACGTTAATGGACGGCGTGGTGCCTTGTTGTGGCCGGAGGGAAAGATCATTCTTCTTTCCCTCCACCTTTATTTACACACAGCAGCTATTGGAGCCTAACCATGAATAACCACAATAAAACATTGGATGAACTCATGTCGAAATTAAAATCAGACACCGAACACTATGCACAACGTAAAATCATTGTTCCAAATGGGCAACGGCTGATTGCCATTGGACAACTGAGTTTTGCAATGTATCCCATTCAACACACCGACAATCAATTTCACATGCAAATGCTATTACCCAGACAATTAATGATCATGACCACGCGATGAGCAAGTTAAAATACTCAGAATATAAAAGTTGAAAAGTTTGTTTCGTTATTTAAGGCTGTGATGATTTTGGTATGTTTGAGCGAATTCTCATAAGAAAGAATACTTTTTCAACAGCCCTTTTAAAAAACATAATGTTCATGACTTAACCAGTTTGCTGTGATATTATCGAGCATCAATGATCTTAAATTTAAACAAAATGAATAATCGATGACCTAGATTGTTCGGCGGTAATGGAGAAACCAAAGTATGTTCGTTTTAAATCATTCACCTCATTTTGCCATTCAACAACACATTGTTTCTACAAGCACTCTGATCCAAGGACGACTTACCATTCCTATCTCTTGTCAGAGATACAAACGTCCACCGAGATCCATTAAATAAGCCAAGCATTCATTGAGTTGGAAATGGATTTGCTTCATCTTATAACATAACGAAAATTAAAAAAATTACTCAAGCTGATCCTATGCTCCACAAGCAGTCCCGTTGCTGTAACAAATGGAAAAGGGTTGGTTTAACGCTGATGCGATTCAACAACGCGCACTACTGGAAGCAAAACGACATTTCGGTGGTGTAAAAGCACTCGCACGTGCCCTTCATGCTCGCGAAAGTACCGTGCGTAATTGGTTAAGTCAAGCCAATGCCCTTCCCTATACATCTGCCCTTCACATCGAAGATAAAACACACATCAGCATTGAGCGCCTGACACCGAAGGAACAACAAACTAATCAAATCTTGCGACGGTTGCGACGCCATCAACCCAATGTTGTAAACCATGGTGATCAATTACAACAACCCGACAAATATGCAGTCATTCAACAAGCGACTACCACGCCTCATTTGATGCAAAGAGCCATTCTTGTAAACCTCAACCAAGAAGTGATCTTAGGGCGGCGACGATTGCAACACCAAACACTCAATGGAAATTTGTTGACTCAAAGTCGAATCATCGATTTGGAAGCACTGTGGTTGGGATGCTTTTCACTCTCTGAATACATTGCGGATCTGTGGGTAAGCGAACGTGTTGCCATTGGTATGGCGTTGTTTTGTGAGTATCAGCATCACCCTTACTGGAATGCACATGTGCAAAGCGAGTCCATCAATACGCGAATTGCTAGAGTTACCAATTTTTCTAATCAGAATCAATATGAACAAGCCCGACTTGTTTTTCTGAAAACCAATGCGCACTATCTTGCGAAAGTTGATCAAAATGATCTTTCCATCGCACAAGCATATCAGCGTATGGAACATTATGAATGAAAACGCACTTGCCTTCATCCTGGAAAATCCAGTAAGCTGATCAATCAATGCAACTGATGAACAGGTGAGACTCCTGTGAAACCTTTTCCTTGAAAAATAAGGTCTTGCAAATCACTTGCTTCCAACCTCTTAACTGATAGCAAGCAGTCGATTAGATTGAGGATTTCGGTGTATTGATCTGTTATTTAATCATAGTGATTTATCAAAATGATTCGATAATGGGATCTATGCTATCCGAAATTTCAAAGCTCAAGATTGGTCTCGTGCAACAAGGATTTACATTCTTGTTATTGAGATGCTTACTTAAAATCTCTGTTAATAATGTCATTTGACAGCAGATTCACTAGATCACATTGATTCTTAACATTAATGAGTCAATTTTTTTTACAACCCTACCGGGGAACATGTTCCTTGGTAGGAATGCTTGTTCTCTGGCGTTTAATCACAGGAGAATAAACATGACAAACATTCATATTTATGTTGCGTGCTTGGAATCATACAACCATGGAATTTTGTACGGCAAATGGATTGATGCCCAACAA
Source organism: Legionellales bacterium (assembly GCA_012103495.1). Classification (GTDB taxonomy): domain Bacteria; phylum Pseudomonadota; class Gammaproteobacteria; order WLWR01; family WLWR01; genus WLWR01. Next base: position 1,326 of record WLWR01000124.1, on the reverse strand, counting down.
AGTGAAGATGAGATCATGGAAGAAATCATGAAGTTGTTGGCCGAAAGTCCAATGCCCAACGCAGAGGAATGGGCGATACATGATCATGATGGATTTGGTTCATACCAAGTGGGTGAATATGGAAGCATCAAAACCATTAGTGACATTGCAAACAACATTGCAAAGTATGGTAATTTGTTTACAGAAGTACTGACAATATATGGAGATATAGATGCCACTGCCACCGTTTTGGAAGAGCATTACCATGGAGAATATGATAGTGAATTGGAGTTTGCGACTCAGTTGTTTGACGAGATATATTCCCATGAAATTTCAGATCATATTCAACATTATATTGACTATGATGCGTTCGCAAGAGATCTCTTTATTAATGATTATTTTTCAGTATATATTGATCATCATGTGCATGTGTTTTCTAATTATTGATAACGAAGGGACAAGCTATTAAGCGTGTCCCTTCTTATTTTGGGTCAATTGAAATTTAATCAGCAAATATCTAACCACTCATATTTACCTGCATCCAAGCTATCACTTACCTGTGTCTCCAATATCTAATTTCAACAAGCTTGGCTAATCTGAATTTACAGCAGTCTACGGACATGACCTAAAAAGGCATGAATTATCAATTCGAGACGTACACGCACTCTATAGCTGATTGATCAAATATTTAAAAATAACAGCTCAGATAAAATTTACTTTTATGGCATAAAACATTTAATGTTATTTAATAACAAAATTAAAATTTTAAAAAACATGCTGCCAATTCAAACCCTAAAAAAATACTATCATATATCTCAACTACCAAAATTCTTCTTTCATCCTGGATACTCTTCCCAATTAAGAATATCAGAGCCATCTAATTTCTTAAAAATAGCAAGGTTTTTAACCATACGAGCAAAAATAGTAGAATTGTGACCACATGATATAGAGTAAAGATGGTTAGTACCATTTATTTTTTCAAATTCTACCTGGTAGGGAAAGTCTCTAGCATGAGATGAAAAATGGATTTTTTCTTCAAGAGAACAAGTAGATGCAATATAATATTGAAATATAAAATTACTTATATATTCTGATGATTTTCGAGAATCAAAAACAGCAATGACATCTTTTTGATTGAATTTTTTTTCTGATGAACTCCAATAAACCAACCATGCTTTCCTTTTTATTGTCTGAAAAGTAATTGTGGCATAGAATGCTCGCACCCTGTCGTGTTCGTTTCCTAAGTTAAGCAGCTATAGGCAACAGATATGACAGGTTGAAATAGCAGGATTGCGCTTCTCACACACCACCCAAGCGTGCAGATTTCTGTATCCGGCGCCCTGGTGG
>WLWR01000123.1 GCA_012103495.1 Legionellales bacterium | reverse complement strand
GGGGGTGAGGCTTTCATTTTTCAGAGGCGCAGGCGCTGTTTTGTCCGAATAAATAATCTTAATCAAGCCCCGAGCGTTTTGGTTTGGTCGTAGATTGCTGTAGGTGACTGACCCGTTGGTTGCGAAAAGTCACAATCAAGCGTTCGTAATCATCCGGCGCTCTTCGAATTTTTTTGGTGTAAACATATTCCCAGCGTTCTGGTTTGAAAGTTGCAATACGCAAAGGTGATCCCATAATGTCTTCCACTTGTGCTTTGGACATCCCCACGCGCAATTGCTTGACTTGATCTTCTTCTATCATGTTGCCTTGCTGCGCGGTGCGCAAATGAGGCATTTCGTAAACCCCACAACCAACCAATAAGGCGATTACACTGATTATGCCGAAATAACGAAACATCATGCTCATCTTTAGTTTGAATAAAAACGCCAAATACTAAACGCTTTTATCGGGGGCGTAAAGTGATTCGCTGGAATTGTTGAAATTTTAACCTGAATCAGGCACACTGCTTCAGTTAAAATCAGCAGGAGCGTAAGCTTGGACAATCAAGATTTACGGCGGGCTGGCTTGAAAGTCACCCTACCACGGGTCAAAATTCTGGAAATTTTAACCACCGCAAAAGAGCATCATTTAAGTGCGGAGGATGTCTATCGATTGTTGCAAGAGTCGGGTGAAGAAGTTAGTTTGGCGACGATTTACCGTGTGCTAACCCAATTTGAACAAGCCGGATTGGTAGAGCGCCATAATTTTGAAGGCGCTCACGCTATTTTTGAATTAAAACCAGAAAAACATCATGATCATTTAGTGTGCATTTACTGTGGTAAAGTAGAAGAATTTGTTGATGATACCATTGAAAGACGCCAACAAAAAATTGCACAAGATGCCGGTTATCGCATGACGGATCATTCCTTGATTATTTATGGTATGTGTGTGAGCTGCCAATGATAATCTTTTGGTAACGTAACCCTTCACTGCTGTTGGTGCGAACAGTCCTCTATTGCGGCGCTTTTTCAGTACAATGTTCATTGATCATTTGTTAAAAAATTAGTATCTATTCACCAAAATTTTAAACCTCGGAGAAAAGCCAGATTTGAGTGTAAATTGTGCTGAAAAAGCGCCGCAATAGAGGGTTCTGCGAGCATTTTGAATGCACAATTTTCGTTCAAAATGCGAAACTTATAAAATTCTATGAAGGCATTCTGTTTGATAACATCTTCTCAATGAAGGGGTAATGTGTCCCACCTCATGGCTTGAGGTGGGAGAATTTTTTAAGAAGCTTGAGGGCCGGGCGTGGTTTGTTCAGAAAAAGGATCGGGGTCTGCCGGTGATGGTTTGATGCGCTTAGGCGCTGAGGAATCATCCTCTGGTTTTGAAAGCACACGCTTTCGGGGTTCTGATGAAGAAGCTTGAGGACTGGGGGGGAACAAGGCGGGTGATGAAGAGGGCTGCGCTAGCTTTGTGTTATTTAATGATGTGAGACGGTTTTTAAACAAATGGTTGAGGACAGTAAGATCAGGGCGGAGTAGCTGCTTATCTTTTTCCGGTATCTGTTGTCCAAATGCTACGGCATTATTCAGACATCTTTGGATCAAATCCTGATCGGTACAATGGTCTAAAAATATTTGGTAGCATGTGAACGTGTGTTGGAAATAGTTTTGTTTTTCATTGTTATCGAGAAGTGCTGTGTAGTTTTTATCTAGAGAACCATTAAACAATAATTTATCCCAACCTGCATCATCAAGAGGTGTGGATTTTTGTTCGTCTGGATGACTTAAAATGGATTCTGAATGGGTTCTCATCAACCAGCTTAAGACGCTAGAACCTCGATGTTCGATAATCTTATCAAGTAAGGAGGGCTCCGGTTGTTCGATATCATTTACAGGGTGGCGGATGGCAATGCTGTTCAATGAAATAAAATTATTGTCTAATATGAAAATCATAAATTGTTCTAATGCTTCCTTAGAAGATTTTTTGCTGATCATTTTGGGGTCTAAAAGATTTTTGATAATGGAAAAAATTGCGGTTAATCGAAAAACAATCGCTTTTCTATAAGATGGATCCGTATTTCTGCTGATTGTGGCAGTGAGCTCACCTAAGGGTCTGCTTGGTGTTAAAGGAAGCGATGATGTTTCAAAGATTTCTTTGATATTATTTAAATTAGTTAACCAAGGATCACATGCGCTTAATAGATAAAGGAAACGCCACGTGACTGATAAAATATTTGCAGCCGGCTGTAAGGCTAATTCTCGTGTGGTTTCAATAAGTATGTGACATAGATCGATAGAGCTTTTTAAAAAAGCAGATCGATATTCAGGCGTATCCTGTTCATTGTCGGGTACGATGGAATCGTTTTCTTCGAAATCTATTAAATGAATGTTAAGAGATGTTTCGGTTTCTTCAACAAGTATATTCCTGGGAAGTTCGTCATGACAAACACCCAGTTCTAAGCACTTTATCTTAGCTAAAAAAATTGCTTTTAAAAGATTAAAAACAAATTCAGGAGAATTCAGTTTTTGAATAGGCTGGTTTAAAAATTTATGCAATTGAATACCAGGCATTTTTTTTTGCAAAATGTAAATATACACGTCGTCTGAGAGTTCGCGATCATCGTCTGAGAGTTCGCGATCATCGTCTGAGAATTCGTGATCATCGTTTGAGAGTTCGCGATCATCGTCTGAGAGTTCGTGATCCTCGTCTGAGAATTCGTGACTGTCGTCTGAGTAACCCTCTGCTCTTGAGAAAAAGTCTAGGCCGCCCATGTCAGGCTCGACGTCCCATTTTTTTTCAATGTTATACCCCTCTAGTCGGTCAAGCCTTTTGAGCGCTGTTAATTCTGAAGCGAGAGGGTACTCATATCTATCTTTTTCCTCTTGCCCGATATCATCATAAGGATCAAGAAAGTAATAATAAGAGTTGCCTCGTCGGGTGACGGATAACGCTTTAACGACATATGCGGGATCGGTTGCATCATTATTGGCATCTGGTTTGTACTCGTAAACTTTTGCTTTCGTTCCACTGGCAATATGGTTTCCTAAATTTTTATGATTAATGGGAATGATTTGTTGATTTGGCACTGTAATTGCTCTCCATGATCAAATGATTATTATTTATTGGAATAAATACCGGTTACTTCAAAACACCGCAAGATGCTGCCGACTGCACGCTTAAAATTCGCAACTGCAAGTGAGTGGGATATAGTATCAAAAATTCGACTTTCGATGGCAAATAAGACATTCCATAAAATGGGGGCGTTGATATATGTTCTCTAGGGCGAATTGTCAACACGCCCTAAATGATTGTGAGGGCTTCGGGCACAAAGATGTTTGTTACCCAAATGATTGCGGTTTAGTCTCACCCTGGTTGAACAGTGGATAATAATTCCTGCGCGTGAGCTTTGGTTTGCCGGGTGATGGTCAGACCACCCAACATGCGGGCAATTTCATCCAAACGTTGCGACTGATTGAGAGAAGAGAGTGTGATGTGGGTGGTTTGCTGTTGATGAAACTTGGTGACCTGCAAGTGATGATGGCCCATCGCTGCCACTTGTGGTTGGTGGGTGATGCATAAAATTTGCACTTTGGCACTGAGTTGACGCAACAAGCGGCCAACGATGGCCGCGGTGTGTCCACCAATGCCGACATCGACTTCATCAAATAGCAACGTTGGCGTGGCGTCTTGCTGAGCGGTTAATACTTGGATGGCCAAACTGATGCGTGATAATTCACCGCCGGAAGCCACTTTTGCTAGAGGTAGCAGCGGTTGCCCCGGATTGGTGGTGGCTTTGAATTCAAGGCATTCTTGACCGTGAAGATGGGGGATGGTCGGCTCAGCCGATGGTTGCAATTCAATGACAAATTGTCCACCAGGCAATGCTAGTTCGTGCATTAATTCGGTTACCGATTGACCGAGGCGTTGCGCCGCCTCGGTCCGGCTTTGGGTGAGTTGATCAGCGTATTTTTGATAGGTGGTTTGATGTTGAGCCAATTGTTGTTCCAATGCGGCTAACCGGGGTTCACGTTCATTGAGTTGGGTGAGTTGTTCGGTTAATTGCTGATGTTGCCTGGATAATTGCTCAGCGGGTACCTGATGTTTGCGTGCTAAATCATGAATTTGCTGCAAGCGTTGTTCCATTTCAGTCAATTGTTGCGGATCAACCACCAGGGTATCGGTAAACGTTGCCAATTCATCGGCGGCTTCTTGCGCGTGAATGCATGCTTGATGAAGCAGTTCAGCAATGTTAGTGAGGGTGGGGTGGTCGGTAGTGGCTTTTTGCAAAGTCGCTTGTAATTGCTGCAATTGAGTCAATAGTGATGGATCTAAATCATCCGCCAATTGCGTATGAATTTGCTGGCAAAGAGTCAAATGAGTTTCGGCATGAGAGAGTTGTTTGTGGGTCTGTTCTAATCTTGACAATTCGTTCGTACCAAGAGCCAGAGCATCCAATTCGGCCACTTGATATGCTAGTAGCTGTTGTTGGGCTTGTTGATTGGGTTGCTGTTGCAACGCTTGGTATTGGGCATGGCACGCTTGCCACTGACGATATTGCGTTTGTACTTGATGGACCAAAGCTTCGTGGCCTGCGTAACGGTCCAATAAGGTTAATTGCCAGTCTTGATGCAACAATGCCTGATGTTCATGCTGTCCGTGGATGCTGATGAGATAGGGGCGCAACTGACGCAATTGACGCGTGGTGGTGGGTGTTCCATTGATAAAACAACGGGAACGACCGTTTGGATGAATCACTCGACGGATGGTGCACTCGTGTGGTTGTGTTTCATCTAAGAGTGTTTGATCGGTTAACCAATCAATGGCTGGTGGCAACCGGCTTAAATCAAAAATGGCGCTGATATCACAGGCAGGAGCCTGCTCATCCAAGAGACTGTAATCAACACGATCACCTAACGCCAATCCCAAAGCATCGAAGGTAATGGATTTTCCGGCACCGGTTTCCCCGGTGATTACCGTTAAGCCTTGCTCCAACGCCAATTGCAGATGGTCCAACAAAGCAAACTGTTTAATAATGAGATCGGTTAGCATAGGGTTCAATTCACGCTGAATCGTCGAGATTGTAACAGAAGGAGATTGTTTTATACCAGTGTGAAGAGTGGCTATTTCAAGATGAATAAAGAGGAATCAAGTATGTTGACCCCGAATTATACAAGATGGATAAAAAGGAATTAAGTATACTGTCCCCCGAATACGAAGAGGAATTAAGTATACTGTCCCCCGAATACAAGATGGATAAAGAGGAATTAAGTATACTGTCCCCCGAATAGCTGGTGGATGGAAAAATGGTGCTGATTTAAGTTGATGGTATTGAGTGGCCATCGGATGCTTTTTGCAACAACCCTTCTCGATAGTACTGGTGTGCTAAAGTGGTTTCGCCAAGGTGATCAAGCAATTGAGCTAAGGTGAGGTATGTTT
>WLWR01000122.1 GCA_012103495.1 Legionellales bacterium | reverse complement strand
CAAGTACGCAACGCAATGAACAAGCCGTTTATCTTGTTGACTGGATTCAAACGATCCAACGCAAACAACCGCAGGCATCCATCGCCATTTTAGTGCAATCTCGCAATCATTTATTGGATATTTTACCAGCATTGCGCGCAGCCAACATTGCATACCATGGGGTTGATTTGGATCAACTGCAGGATCGTCCAATAATTATGGATTTGTGGAGCTTAACCCGCGGGTTGTTGTCACCACAAGATCGGCTGGCGTGGTTAAGTGTGTTGCGTGCGCCTTGGTGCGGATTGGCGTTGGCTGATTTATTAGTGATTGGCGATCGAGCCATTCACGAATGCGTACCAGCCGTTTTAGACACTGCCGAATTGATCACCGCTTTATCGTCTGCTGGGGCCGCGCGAGTGTATCACATGAGCCAAGTGATCAAACACGCCTTCACCCAACGTCAGCGCCAGCCATTGGCTGATTGGGTACGCAACACTTGGCAAGCATTGGGCGGTATGGCTTGTTTAACCTGCGCCAATCAACTTGAAGACGCACAAACATTTTTTGACTTATTGCATCAAGTGGAAATTGGTGGTGATTTGGATGATGTAACTCAATTTGAAATGGAATTGGCAGCATTGTTTGCCGCAGCCACCGCCCCGGCAACCGCCAACGTACACATTATGACCATGCACAAAGCCAAGGGCTTGGAATTTGACATTGTTTTTCTACCCCATTTGGATCAAGCGGTTGCCAACCATCCATCGGCATTGTTGATGTGGGCCGAACGTACACGGGCACAAGGCGCCAGTGATTTGATTTTAGCACCGCTTAAAGCCAGTGATGCACAGCAAGATCCCATTGTCGATTATTTGAAGTATCAAGAAAAACGCAAAGAAACTTATGAAGCTGTTCGTCTTTTGTATGTGGCAACTACCCGTGCCAAACAACAATTGCATTTATTGGCTCAAGTCACTGTAGATGACCAAAACGATCTAAAGTCACCACCTACTTCCAGTTTGCTGCATCACATTTGGCCGACGGTGGCATCATTGTTTGAACAGGCTGTATCAACTCATCCAATCATTGCGCCACCATTATCTGAGAGTGTTTGCCTACCCATTCATCGACGCTTGCCATTGGATGCTTATCCTATTATGGTCATGCCATCAGCCGAACCCTCGTACACGCCGGTGAACTTGGTCAATCAATTGGTGCAGCCTGCTCGTTATGTCGGAACCGTGATTCATGAACAATTATTAGCGCTCGCCAAACATCCACTCTCCATAGAGCAATTGCCTAGCTTAATTCCCACTTGGCAAACACGTTTGCAAATTTTGGGCGTGCCTGTGTGCGGTATGGATTCAAATATACAAACCATTTTGCAAGCATTGATCACTTGTTTGAATGATCCGCAAGGACAATGGATTTTATCCAGCACACATCAATCGATTGAAAATGAATACGCTCTCACCGGGTGGCTGGATGGCCAATATCGATCCATTGTAATTGATCGCACGTTTGTTGATGAGCAAGGTATTCGTTGGATCATTGATTACAAAACAGTGGAAAGTTTGCCACAGGATTTGGATGCATTCTTACAGCAACAACGACAACAACATCAAGATCAATTGAATACTTATGCAGCCATCATTGCCGGATTGACGGAAACAACACCGCAGATTCACTGTGCTTTGTATTTTCCACAATGGGCTGGGTGGACCACCTGGGCATATGAGTCAAATTCAGGCCATGTATAACGGTACAGATTAGGGCGTGTTGACACTCCTCAGAGTAGAATGGTCAACACGTCCTAATATTCTGCTAAAGAAACAATCGATAAGGTATTTCTAATCTCTGAACACATTTGTCAATGGCTTTAGATAGATGGTCGATTGTAATTAACGATTTATAGTCTCCAAAATGGATTGCTTCGCTGTATCTCCCTAATCTGACAGTGGATTCAGATTAGGGATGAACCGGTGATATTTTATGGACTCATAGTAAAACTGCTCGGCCTTTCTTCGCCATCAGGCTCAGCAGGTTTTTCATCATTATCACCGCCAGAACGGATTTCTTGCATTGCTTGTGAAAGAGGATTTTTGATGACACTGCTATGCTCCTTAAACTTCTGGTTGAAAATCTCAAATCGATTTTCCATATCAGTGGAAAGTTTAAGTGTTCTTTGTTGCGACTTGGCAGCATCAACTTCTCTTTTTGATGGGTTTAACATTTCATCACATTCGCCCATTAACGTTTCAACTTGCTTTTGGAGATCAAAAAGCATTCTCACAATGGGGGCAGCATTAACTTCTGCTGCTAGATAAGCTTCAATTTGAAGAAATGATGCTTCAGCAAGTGCGAAAGTAACCTCAAAACGAATCGGATGTCGCTCACCACCGACAAAGGCACAAGCATTCGCATGTGCTTTTTCATATGATTCAATAGCTTGTTGTATCAAGTAACTTTTTTGGGTTTGCAATTCCGATTGTTTATTGACCGCTTGTTCCATATAAAATTGACCGCATAAACGATAAAGTCCCAATGTATCTCGTTTCCCTTTTCCTTTAGGCCCATCAGCTTCAACCTTACAATTTTGTGCCTTGGAAAAATGCTGTTGTGCTGCAGATATCAACGGTGCAGGAACTTCTGCATCGTTAGCTCGCAACCAAGCCAGACGAGCAAGGTTGGTATAGTGTTTGTATTTGCCAAAAATATTAAAATTCTCCAATCTAGACCCAATCTCATTGCCTAATATTCCTTCGGCTTGATTTAAGTAATCAGTTCGTAGAACTTCAGTGTCCGCAGTGGTTGCTTGCTGTAATAAAATTCCAACCAAATCTTGATAGAAAATACACACATGTAAGTCATGTTCTTTCTCTTCGTCTTTGCTATTAGGAACTAATAGCAACCAAGCAGTAATAGCATCTTGCATTTCTTTGTTAGCACTATTCAAATTCACCTCTCCAGCAAGCCAAGGTAACCTTGCTGAATAACGTGTCGTTTTTACTCGCCAACTTTGGACTTCCCAAGATGAGTTTTTTGTAGGTTCGGCACCCTTCCACCACATCATTGCTTTATTGATATGTGCTTGAGCATCTGCAAACCAGCCTCGTTGCATAGTGTTATGACTGACGCGAGTATGAAGCATAGCCAACTGTTGCCTAATTTCCAACAGTTGTTGACCTGTCATCGTCTCCAATAAATTTCTCGTACTTTGTGTGTCCAGTAACCTGGACACATTTTCTAAGAAAATTACCAAGGTTGGTAGGATTGCGGCATTTTTTGCCATAACCTCATGTGCGGTACTGTTGGTAGCAAACACATCTGTTGTGAGGAATTTTTCAAGCAATGTACTGATTGCAGTTAATAATATTTTGCCTTTCCCTTCCTGAATAAACTCATTGCGCAGCTGGGTATAATCTTCAATGATGAAGTCATCATCCTCTTTTTGCTCTTGACTCTTTAATGAATCTGGGATGATCTCACAATCGAGTAAAGCATAAATGGCGGTCACGTTATTAAGTGGCGTTGATGATTTTGCATCAGTCTCTTGGCTTGTCTCAGTGGCTTGTTGGCTGAGTAATGGTGAAAGTTCCTCCCAATAATCATTCAATTGATGTGCTTCCTTTCTTGGAGAACCAATCACACAAAGAAATTTCTTGTGGATATGTTGGAGAAAAGCATTCACTAGTTCGTCGTTATCATCAGCTTTAAGATTAAATAATACAAATACAATATTTACTTTCAAGTTTCTTAATTGCGAAAAAAATGTTTCTAAAACATCCTCTTGTGGACTTCGACCTAACTCCATACCAAATTTTTGGGCAATCATCACTATGTCGGAAATTAGAAAAGAAAAATTCTGTGCATTTAATTGAATTGCATACTCATATGAGTCCGAACTCAATTGCAGAGCCGCATAAGCAAGCGTTTGCTCAATGGTTTGCTCTTTATCTCCAAACACAACCCACGATTTTGGCTCATTTGACACTTCCCAGTCAACTGAATGTTCTAGCTTACCATTAGATTCTTTTGGCCTGTACTTGAGTTCAGAAAGAAAAGATTTTGATGCAGGAAGCGTCACTTCACAAGCCTTTTTAGTAGTGGATCGTATCTGTTCTTGCGCCGATAAGAGAAGCTCCTGCATCAGTTTATTCCCACTACGATTATCTATTGCCATTGCTGTAGGTTGATCGCTCTGACAATTGACAAATTGTTTGTCCTCTCTTACCAAACAGTCTTTAAAAGAACAGTCTTCAAACTCGCAACCTTCAAAATGCCAAACACTTTCTTCGAATAATCTTTGTTGTGATTCTGATTTTTGTTCATCGTCCTGTTGATGTTGGAACGTTGTGTTTTGGAAAGTTGAATTTAAACCAATGAGTCGATCGCCTATGGTGCAATTTTTAAGCTCTGCTCCCATCACAATCATTCCCTCGTAGCGACGCTCGGTTAAATTAACCCCATCTAACTGACCTTGAAATACAATCTGAGTCTTTTCTGTCGCTGAAGAGTTTAACCACTGCTTAAAATTTTTCTCTGAATTATCAACCTCCTCTTGATAGGCTTTAATATCGCTTGGTCCAACAAGAATAATTCCCTCAATATCGCTTAGTTCAACAAGAGTAATTTCCTCATTGTTGTCATTAGCAGCATTATTTGCTCCTAATTTCGTCCAGGGGGAGTCAGCTGATACATTCACCGCCTCCCGCGTCACCTGTTCTATAGCGTTACGCTGTTTCGCGACTGCCACTGCGTTTTTGCTACCATTAAAACAACCTGCTGGCAATCTAACGTATACCTCATTTGTAGGCTTAGCTACTACTCTTACTCTATCTCTTAACATGCCGTTCAAACTTGTAGGAGGGCACCAACGCTGACGATCTGGAAAAAAGCCAGGAAACCGTTGCAGGCCATGGTTTTCATGAAGTGCGGCCTCTATTAGCCTGTCGCTATCTATTCCTGTCTTCGAAAAATCATAATTTTTCAGAGTTCTTTGTGCAAAGATTCTTGCCAACTTATCAGCATCCTGGGTCTGACTCATGATCAAAACAGTAAATTTGGTCGCTAACTCAAATCCTGCCATGTGAATACTCGTAGTTAAATTCTTATCAAGCATCATTTGCACAGCAAGGTTAACCTTTGCTTGCGGCTTGCCGAGCGTTGTTCGAATCGCATTGGTTAAACCCGGTAGCGCACTGACACCAAAGCCACTTACCATTTCTACCGCAGCACTTGCAGCATCCCCAAGCGAAGCACCTTCGCTTTTAAAAAATGGTTTGAATTTTTCTCTATCCAAACCGGTTTGAACATGAGCAGCATATTGAACAATAAATATCTTTAGCGCGTCGTCTAATTTTTCAGCAACTTGTTCAGTAACAATACTAAAAGAATTTGTTGGATTCAATTTAGGCATAATATTATTCTCCTTTTTATGACATACTTGACAGTATCGTAAATTAAAATTG
>WLWR01000121.1 GCA_012103495.1 Legionellales bacterium | reverse complement strand
GACAACGCCGAAACCGATTCTTGCCGGCACGCAAACCGCGGTGGTCGTGGGACCGGATGGCGAGGAAATCTACACCGATCAATACGGTCGCGTGAAAGTACAGTTCCATTGGGATCGTCACGGAAAACGCGACGCCGACAGTTCGTGCTGGATACGTGTGGCATGCGGGATGGCTTTGATTTCTCGGCCAATATGGAGACGACGGATGTGAGGTATTACGAGTCCAACAAAGGTCGCGGGGCGTACATCAGATTGATGATCGATTTGTCGTCCGGGAGCGTTCAGGAGCACAAACTTATGGAGCGCGCCTGCGACTTTCCGTGCGTGGCCCCGTCGGTCGTCGGTAAGGAATGGATTCATTCCTACGTGTACGGGAGTGCTGCGAACGAGGAAAAGCTATGGGGTCCTCCCCAGGTTGTGGCGAAACTGTCGTTCGTGGACGAGGTTACGGTGCAGCAGAAGGTCTATAACCCGGGCAAGGATCGGTGGTGCCAGGAGCCAATATTCGTCCCGAGACCTGGTGGCGAAGCCGAGGACGACGGGTGGATACTGTGCATTGTGTACGACTCGGCGGTGGATCGGAGCGAGCTGGTGATCCTGGACGCCAAAAGCATGGGTGTCGAGGCGACCATCAAGCTCCCCTTTGCGATGCCGCCAGGGCTCCACGGTAGCTGGACGGACGCATACCTGGGACCGACTGACGTGGATGCATCTCCGTTTGAAATGAAGTACGACATCCGAAACGGCGTTGTGTAAGTGTTCGTAAAGATAGATTCTTCGGTCGAGGTGATAGAGATCCATGGTGCGTCGAGTCAGATGCGTACAGAGTCGTGGGGAGCCTTGGTTGGCACTCGGGTGTGCGTTGCCCCCCCCCCCCACCCTCACCCCAACCGGCAGGCACTCGATGCGTCATCGAGCTCGTCTTCCTCGTCCTCCGAGTCGATGAACTCATCGGGGCATTGGGACGAATCGTGCTCTGTATACTCCTCATCGCATGCAGTAGTCTCCCGAACACTCGGCTCCGTTCCAGCGTCTCGTGCCGGACCCGTTGGGTCAGCCGCTCCCTGCCGTTCCTTCCCTCCGGGTCTCGGCACGAATTGCGGTCCTCCCGGCACTGATACGCCTCCACGCATACCTTCGGAGAACAATGTCCCCGCGTGGAAGCTTGCGCGGGCGTCCCGACGTCACCTGGCACGTGGATCGCCGGACAGCGACACGATCAAAGTGCACAGGGCTTGGCTTTACTTCATCAATCTCTATCCCGTTGCTGTAGATCTTTAGATCTTTAGATCTTTAGATCTTGTTCGTTGTAAGTCGTTGTTTTTCTGTCGGCGTTGGGTGTACCAGGTGTAAGGCCGCTCCTACTTGATCTTGATCCATCCAAAGTGACCGTGTACCTCTGGCGCCAGAATGAAGGGGGAAGGGGGGATTTTGTGGCTTGGTGTCCAGTATGGCCTAGAATGTATGGGGAATGCGGGTTTCCGACATGGCTAGGTATGCTCAATATCTCCGTGTACTCCGCCTCTTTTATCCTCCGCCGCGACATACAAACACAAAAACATATTTTACGCAGTCTACAACGACAACAAAAACAAACCGTACCAATGGTCGCCAGCGTATTGGCCTCCATCGCCTTAGGGATCATCAATCCCGCCCTGGCCGGTGGCGCCTTAGCCGCTACCACCACCAGTTTCGCCCAAAGCGCCATCACTTACACCCGCAACCATGAATTTGAAGCTGATCGCATTGGCATTCAAATGCTATATCATGCGCAATTCAACCCCGACAGCATGGCGACTTTTTTTGATCGCCTACAGCAACGCGAACGATTATATTACACTGATCACATCCCACCTATTTTACGTACTCATCCGTTGGATTACGAACGCATTGCCGAAGCAAAGCAACGATCACGACAATTTGCCACGCAACCTACCCGTGAAAGCAAAGAATACCCACTCATCAAAGAGTATATTCGCGCCCTGACCAGTGATGACTATCAAAAATTACAAACGTATTATCAAGAAAAGTTAAAAAAATTTCCGAGCAACCCTGCCTATCAATTGGGAGCCGCACTGGCGGCATTGCACAACAGACAATGGCGTACAGCCACTGAGTTATTAACAACCTTGATCAAACAAGATCCTCAACAATTGATTTACCAACAAATCCTAGCATCGGTATACCTAGATCAAAATGCCTCGCAAAAAGCAGTGGATTTGTTACAGCCTATTTTTGTCAAACATCCAAACAATTACCCACTATTATTGCATTACGCCCAAGCCTTGATGCGCAATCAACAACCTGAATTGGCACGAAAGATTTTGCAAAAAGAAAGTTATCAACGTCGCACCGACATTCAATTATGGCAACTACTTTCTCGCGCTCAAGCTGCCGCCGGACGCACTGCCGATGCTTATGCATCCCGCGCCGAAATGATGATCTTATTGGGGTATCATCGCGATGCATTACGCCAATTAGAACACGCCCTTAGTTTGGTGCAAGATCAACGATTAGCAACGGCTAGAATTTCAGCGCGCATCGATGACATCAAACAAATGATCAAAGGATGATTTTTTAAAACGCGGCGAAGTTAGTTAAATATTTTCCGACAATCAAGGTATGGATATTATCAGTTCCTTCGTAAGTGTATACGGTTTCCAAATTCGCCAAATGACGAATCACATGATATTCCAAACTAATGCCATTACCGCCCAAAATATGACGAGCGCGACGAGCAATCATTAACGCCTGCTGACAAGCATTGCGCTTAGCCATTGAAACGGCAACTGGATCCAATTGATTTTGATCTTTTAGCCGTGCCAACTGTAAATTCAACCATTGTGCTTTGCTAAGTTCCGTGTACATGGTCACCAAATCTTGTTGAATCAATTGCGTGGCGGCAATGGGACGACCAAATTGGGTACGGGTTAACGCATACTCTCTGGCAATTTCAAAACAAGCACGCGCCGCCCCCATCGCACCCCAGGCAATACCAAAACGCGCTTGGGTTAAACATTTAAGCGCAGCAACCAAGCCAATATCACTGCCTGGCAATAAACTCTCTGCCGGTACCCAACAATCGTTAAAAGTTAACTCACCAGTACTAGAAGCTCGCATTGATAATTTGTGATGAATTTCATTCACCGTTACCCCAGGTTGAGTTAACTCGACAATAAAGCCACGAATGCCCTGTGATGTTTTTGCCCAAACAATGGCAATGTCTGCCAAGGGAGCGTTGGTGATCCAAGTTTTACTACCATTTAATATCCAACCATCGCTTACCGGTTGCGCATGGGTACGCATACTGGCGGGATCCGAACCAGCATCCGCTTCCGTTAAGCCAAAACAACCAATGCATTGTGCTTGAGCCAATTTAGGTAACCAAGTTTGTTTTTGTTGTTCACTGCCAAATGCCACAATTGGATACATACACAAGCAACTTTGTACCGAAACAAAACTGCGCAACCCACTATCACCTCGCTCCAACTCTTGGCAAACCAAACCGTAACTGACCGCACCCGCATCGCTGCCACCGTATGCAGTTGGCAACGTCATTCCCAGCAACCCTAACTCGGCCAATTTTGCAATCCATTGTTGGGGAAATTGCGCTTGTTCAAACGCCGAGGTGATCACCGGCATCACTTGATCCTGCACAAACGCGGCGACCGTATTTTGAATTAAAATTTCTTCAGTCGTCAATTGGGCTTCAAAGTGCATCAAATCAAACATTTCAATCTCTTCATATCTGCCTCTGTAACTGTAACATCGCTTGGCTGCGAATTTGCGACACGCGTGATTCGGTAACCCCGAGCATAACACCAATTTGTTTCAAATTTAAATGCTGTACATAATAGGCAATCATGACTTGTCGCTGCTGCATGGGTAGCTGTGTCAACAAGTGGTTTAACCAAGCAAAACCATCCTCCATTTGTGCTTGCCAACAAGGATCTTGATAACCACTAGTTGGTAAATCGTACCCTTGAGAAAACTCATCCAAACTGAACAATTGATGGTAATGTAAATCCTGCAACAAATGCTGATAATCATCCATCGATAAATTCAATGCCGCAGCCACTTCGGATTGACGTGGTAAACAACCGTTACACTGACTTAACTGTTTAATAACTTGCTCCACTTGATGTGATTTTTGATGAATTGATCGTGGAAACCAATCTTGTCGACGCACTTCATCTAACATTGCGCCACGAATGCGGATGGTAGCGTAAGTGGTAAACCGCGCGCCGCGATCACATTGAAAATGTTGCAAAGCTTCCAACAGACCGATCATACCAGCTTGGATTAAATCATCCAACGCAATGTGACTGGGTAACTTGCGAATTAATTGTCGTGCTAAACGGTGGACCAACGATTGATAAGGATTGATCGATTGCCAGTGACAAGAAGGCACGCGCTGTTTCATTAATCATTTCCATTGATGGTTGCTTTTACCTTAAAGCATAGACCAACGCTGATGCTGATTAATGTTGATCGAGGTTAGCCCAAACTCGTTCGGCAATGACTTGCGCTTTTTTGGCTTGCGCAGATAAAATGTCCCATTCAGGGATCTCAGCATCCCATTCAATTAATGTAGAAACACGTCCGAATCGCTGCACTGCCAATCGATACAAATCCCACACCGGTTCAATCACAGTTTGATTGTGAGTATCGATAATGTGGGTGTGTTGATTTAAATGTCCAGCCAAATGAAATTGCTGCACCCGATCCACTGGAATAGCCGCTAAATATTGTTCGGCATCAAACCCATGGTTGAACGCATTCACATACACATTGTTAATGTCCAATAAAATTCGGCAATCGGCACGACAAGCCACCTGGGTTAAAAATTCCCATTCAGACATTTGTGCCTGGCTAAATTCAAGATAAGTGGACACATTTTCCAATACAATTTGACGGTCTAAATACGCTTGTACTTGTTGAACCCGATTCACCACATGATCGAGTGCTTCTTGAGTAAATGGCAGTGGTAACAAATCATGAGATGCGTGTCCTTGCACCCCAGTCCAACATAAATGATCTGAAATCCAATGAGGCTGAACCCGTTGTGCCAACTGTTTTAATTGTGCTAAATAATCCATGTCCAAAGAATCGGCACTGCCAATCGACAATGATACTCCGTGCATCACCAAAGGATAACGTTCTTTTATTTGATCCAGTGCATACAACGCATGACCACCTTTGATCAAATAATTTTCCGATAAAATTTCAAACCAATCCATTGTCGGCCAATGCTGCAAAATATAAGAATAATGCGGTGCACGTAACCCCACCCCAAACCCTAAATAATCCATCCCTCTTTTTCTCCTAGCGTCGCACCAAATCCACCAAATAATGACGCAGCATATATCGAGCAAACAAAATCATAATAATGGCCAACATCGTCACTACCAGACTATAAACCGTCCAACTGTTAATGATCAGTGCCAATGCCAAAGCCGTCGCTGGTGGATGTTCAACATTGAAAATAACCATGATAAAAATACTCATGCCCACCGCCAAAGCACCAAACAATTCATCATAATGGCTGGTCAATCTAAGAGAATCATTGATAGCGAGTAATTCCATCAAGCCAAAACAAATCAATCC
>WLWR01000120.1 GCA_012103495.1 Legionellales bacterium | reverse complement strand
GTACTTGTTGTTTGAATTGATCCACAGTTTGGCGTAACTGGTTTGGGTTTAATTGCTGCGCCGCTTTAATCACTGGTACAAACAACCCATCGTCACTATCCACCGCCAAACCTAAATTCACATCGTTTTTTAAGCATCGACTGTTACTGAGACCATCGTACCAAGCGTTTAACGCGGGTTCTTGAGCGGCGGCGCTGATCACTGTTTGGATTAAATGGACAGTGATATCATGTCCATGAATGTTTTCTGCCAAGATGGCATCGTCATAAATAGTGACGGGTGCGACTTGTTGATGCGATTGACTCATCAAGGTTGCCATCGTACGGCGAGTGCCTTTTAAGGGAGTAAAATCAGCAGGTGGCATTGCACTGCCGCTACCGGTTGTTTTTGCCTGTTGTTCCACATCGGCGCGGGTGATGGCGCCATTAGCGCCGGTGGCTGTGATGTGGGCTAAATCCACATTTAATTTTTTCGCCAATGCGCGCACGGCTGGAGTCGCTTTAATGGCGTTGGTTGTGGTGGTGGCTTGACGACCAATGATGAATTGTTCTTGGACTGTTTGCCCCGTGGCTTCGATGCTGCCAACCACGGTACCTTCATCGTTTCGAGACGCGCTGGTGCTTTGTTCAGCATCGCCGGCAAATTCAATCAGCGGGTGACCGGTTTTTATAATGTCACCGGTTTGGCCATACAGTTTGGCAATTATGCCACTTTGAGATGCAGGAACATCGACCACTGCTTTGGCAGTTTCCATCGCAACCAAGGGTTGATCGACGGTGACTTGATCGCCGACTTTGACATACCATTCGTGAATTTCGGCATCCGGTAATCCCTCACCCAAATCTGGTAAATTAAATATGCTCATATCATGGCCTCATTAGGATAAATTAACTGGACTCTAACGTTTGATGGACGGCTTGTAAAATCCGATCCACACTGGGGATATAATGTTGCTCTAATTGAAAGTAGGGCATGATGGTATCAAAGCCGGTGACCCGTTGAATGGGTGCTAAGATATCCATTAAATTGCGTTCAGCAATTTCCGCAGCAATTTCTGCACCGATGCCCCCACTGCGCGCTGCTTCATGAACAATGACCAAGCGACCGGTTTTAGCCACCGATTTGCTGATAGTGTCAATGTCCAATGGTTTTACCGTTGCCACATCGATGACTTCTGCATGGATCCCTTGGGTAGCTAATTGATCGGCGGCTTGCATGGTTTCATGCACACTCGCGCCCCACGATACTAAGGTGATGTCGGTACCTTCGCGTAAAATAAAGCAAGTATCCAATGGTAACGCTTCGCCATTATCCATCACATCGTGTTTGATCAACCGATAAATACGTTTCGGTTCTAAAAAAATGACAGGATCCGGATCACGAATGGCGGCTAACAACAATCCATAAGCACGTGTGGGTGAGGAAGGAATTACCACCCGTAATCCGGGAATGTGGGCGAACAAAGCTTCAGTACTTTCCGAGTGATGTTCGGGTGCACGGATGCCTCCGCCACAAGGAGCACGAAATACCAGTGGGCATGTCAGTCGACCACGCGTTCGATTTCGCATTCGTGCAGCGTGATTAATAATTTGATTGATCGCGGGATAAATGAATCCCATAAATTGAAATTCAGCCACCGGTTTCAATCCTTGGGTGCCCATCCCAATGGCCAATCCAGCAATCATCGATTCGGCCAACGGGGTGTCTAATACCCGCTGCTCACCAAATTGTTCGAGCAATCCGACGGTGGCGCGAAACACACCGCCATTTAAAGCGACGTCTTCACCCATGACTACGACATCATCATCGTGTCGCATTTCATAATGAAGCGCCTGGTTAACGGCTTCCACTAATGTAATTTCTGGCATGAGATTGATTCCTTAAGCAACTTGTTCGCGTTGAGCAATGAGTGAGTGAGGTAATTCGGCATAGAGATAATCGAACATGGCAGTCAAGGGTTGCCGGGCCTGATGGGTATAATTGTCAACCGCTTGGGTAATTTGCTGTTCAATGTCTTGGCTTAACGCTTGTTCTTGTTGATCATCCCATGCGCCTTGTTGAGTCAAATAGGTACGCAATCGACGAATGGGCTCTTTTGCCATCGCTGCTTCCACTTCAATAGAGGGTTGATAGCGAGTGGCATCATCGGCGGTGGTGTGATCGCACAAGCGGTAACAGACGGCTTCAATTAAGGTTGGGCCTTGTCCACTACGGGCACGGGTCACGGCTTGTTCAGTGATCATTTGCATGGCGATGACATCGCAACCGTCAACTTGTACACCGGAAAACCCTGCGGCAATGGCTTTTTGCGCCAAGGTTTGACATTGTGTTTGTTTGGACAAGGGTACAGAAATAGCCCATTGATTGTTGTTGACTACAAAGACGATGGGCAATTGCCAGGTGCCGGCGACATTCAGAGCTTCGTAGAAATCACCTTCTGACGTTCCACCATCCCCACAGGTGGCGACGACTACGTGGGGTTGTTGACGTAATTTAAAGGCAGTGGCAACTCCCGTGGCATGCAGGAGTTGCGATGCGATGGGAACGGAAAATGGAAAATCGCGCGGATTGTTGACGAAGCAACTACCGCGTTCGTCCCCGCCCCAATAACTGTAAATTTCTTCAATGCGCATGCCTCGATGCAGCATGGCAGCGTAATCACGATAAAAAGGAACAAACACATCTTCTTCTTGCATTGCAAAAGCAATGCCGGTGGCGATGGCTTCTTGACCAAATGAAGAAGGATAGGTGCCCATTTTTCCGGTGCGTTGCAAGGCGACAGCTTTTTTGTCAACCAAACGATTGAGCATCATTAAACGATACAAGTGACGTAATTGTTCTACATCATTGGCGAATGCTGGCCATGTTTCTTGCGTGGGTTGACCGTGTTCATCCAGTAATTGATGAGAGTCAATGGAAAATTCAGCAAGGGTAGTCACCGTCGGTTTCTCCTATGATTGTTGTGCGATTTTTTCATTCGCCAATTGATTAGCGATGAAATTAGTTGGTGCATCTTGTTGTTGCGCGCGATCAAATATTTCCAGTAAGACTTCATAAATGGCGCGCGTTTTTTGCGTGATCTGTGCATCGGGTTTATTGAAATAACGCCCAGAAGCATACATTAATCCTCCCGCATTAATCACGTAATCAGGGGCATATAAAATATTACGCTGATGTAAAAGCAAACCATCGCTGTCATGTCCGAGTTGATTGTTGGCGGCACCGGCCACAATTTGGCAATTCAATTGAGGGATGGTTTTGGTATTGAGCACATTGCCCAATGCACAAGGAGCAAATACATCGCATTCCAATTGATAAATTTGATTGTGAGGAACGACGGTGACGGGCCATTGCGTGCGGTATTGTTCAATGAACTGCCCATTGATATCGCTGATGGAAACTTTGGCACCAGCCTCTAGTAACGATTGGACTAACACGTGTCCCACTTTACCAATGCCTTGTACGGCAACGTGTACATCTGTCAGTGAATCGCGTTGGAGTTTAAATTGAACGGCTGCTTCAATACCCCGAAACACGCCCAGTGCGGCAAAAGGCGAAGGTTCTCCCTGGCTGGGCAAACTGGCCACGTAACGCGTTTGATGACCAATGGCTTCCATGTCTTCTAGGGTGGTGCCACTATCTACCGCGGTAATGTATTTCCCATTTAATTCATTGACAAATCGTCCGAATGATTCAAACAGTGCTTGACGATCTTGCGGAGTGCGACTTTTGATAATAACCGACTTACCACCACCGTGCGGTAATTGGGCTAACGCAGCTTTTGAGGTCATGCTGCGTGACAAGCGCAATGCGTCGTAAATGGCGGCACGATTGGATGAATATTCGGTGTAACGACACCCGCCTAATGCGGGTCCCAAGCGAGTGCTGTGAATCGCGATGATCGCCACCAAGCCGGTGGTGGAATCTAACTTATAATAAATATTTTCATGTCCTTTTGTTTGCGCATACTGTAAAAAATCAATCGGTATGTCTTCGCTGCCAGATAATGGATTTGTCATGATCCCTCCTTTCGAATGGGCTCCAATAATAAACTATGAAACCAGGGCTTGGCTAGCTATACTTGAGCTTTTTAAACTTGTTGGAGATTTTGATGAAAAAACTAAGTTATTGGGTGATATCAGTTGGGTTATTGATCTGTGCTTGGTCGGCATCGGCTGACCAAGAAGCGCTTGTTTTAGATCAAGTGATCTTTCAAGTGAGTGCAGAAGAATGGGTGAAAACTGAAACTGCAGTGGTGCATGTAAACATTGATGCTGCGCTGAGTGAAACCGATTTAGCCACCATGCGTACACAAATTATGGAAAATTTGGTAAAGATTGCTCAAGCCGATTGGCGTATCACGCAATTTCAACGTAGCCAAGATCGCTCTGGGTTAGAACAATTAAATGTACGTGCTCAAGCACGTGTGCCTGAAGCCGCGTTGACCAAGCTCAACAGTCAAGCCAAAGCCGTGAGTAAAGCCGGCGCAACTTATCGTATTGACCAAGTGGATTTCACACCTAGCCTGGCGGAAGTCGAAGCGGTTAATACTCAAGTGAGACAAAAAATTTATACGCAAATTAATGCGGAAATTACGCAGTTGAATCAAGATTTTTCTGGCAAACAATATACGGTGCATCAAATTGATTTTGTTGGCGTAGGATTGCCCGGTGCCGATACAAAACAAGCACGAGAAATGCAACTGTCTATCCAAGCAACTCCTTCTGTAGCGGTTAGCAATAAAGTGACCTTGTCAGCAACGGTTGCTGTGGCGGCGCTACGAAATCCATAATGCTGCACGGTGATGTGATTGCACATCGTGGCGCCAGCGGATATGCTCCAGAAAATACGCTGCCGGCATTTTATAAAGCCCATGCATTGGGGGTTCGCTGGGTCGAATTTGATGTGCAATTGACGGCCGACGATGCATTAGTGGTTTTTCACGATGCAACGCTTGAACGTACCACCAATGGTCAAGGCAAAGTGGCACAAACCGATAGTTGCCAATTGTCGCGCTTGGATGCCGGCGGTTGGTTTGCTCCACAATATGCCAAAGAACGTATTCCCAGTTTGGCCGCGGTGGTGGATTGTTTAGCCGAATGTCAATTGGCGGCCAATGTGGAATTAAAACCCACCCAAGACAACGCGGTGAAATTGGCTTATCAGGTGGAACGATTTTTACAACAGCAATGGCCAAAAACATTGCCACCGCCGGTGATT
This sequence comes from Legionellales bacterium, assembly GCA_012103495.1. Taxonomy (GTDB): domain Bacteria; phylum Pseudomonadota; class Gammaproteobacteria; order WLWR01; family WLWR01; genus WLWR01. Next base: position 430 of record WLWR01000120.1, on the reverse strand, counting down.
TCCAGCTACTGTCAAAAAGCGTTGCATGCCTTGTTTCATTTGAATCCTCGACGACGATTGGGCTTATTGTATGAGCAATCCGATTGGCTGCGTTGGGCGAAACATTTGCGGGTGGTGTCGATTCATAAAGTTGCGGATACTTTTTCTTATGACGACATTCGTCATTACCAAACGTTCGGTTACCCTTTGGTCGCAGGAATTGTGAATGATGCATCGGTGGCTCGCCAATTGTTAGACTGGGGTGTGGCGGGTTTGTTTAGTGATTCACCTGATCCGCTGCCCCTCCCCTGACCACCGGCACCTGATCCTGCAAACGCGCCACCCGGTCAGGCTGACCGGATGAGGCATGAATATCGGTATGGATCAGGCCGGGGCGCACCGCGTTGACGCGAATGCCCTGCTTGGCGGTCTCGGTCGCAAGCCCCTTGGT
>WLWR01000119.1 GCA_012103495.1 Legionellales bacterium | reverse complement strand
AAGAAAATGATCGGTGTCAGTGAAATTGATCAAGTGGTCGCAAAGATGGCGCGGGTACCGTTGCAGAAAGTTTCGGCCAGCGATAAAGATGTGTTACGCCATTTGGAGCGCGATTTAAAATTAATGATTTACGGTCAAGATCAAGCCATTGGTGTGTTGGCCGATGCGATTAAATTAGCGCGTTCTGGTTTGCGCGATGGGCAAAAACCAGTGGGTTGTTTTTTATTCAGTGGACCCACTGGAGTTGGCAAAACAGAAGTCACTCGGCAGTTGGCAAGAATCATGGGCATTGAATTATTGCGTTTTGACATGTCCGAATATATGGAAAAGCATTCGGTATCGCGTTTGATTGGTGCACCACCAGGCTACGTTGGCTTTGATCAAGGGGGGTTGTTGACCGAAGCGGTGACCAAACATCCTCATGCGGTGTTATTGTTGGATGAAATTGAAAAAGCACATCCGGATGTTTTTAACATTCTTCTGCAAGTAATGGATCACGGTGCACTAACCGATACCAATGGCCGTAAAGCTGATTTTCGCCACGTGATTTTAATTATGACCACTAATTTGGGCGCAGCCGAAATGGAACGTGGTTCCATTGGGTTTGCCGAACAAGATCATGGCAGCGATAGTTTAGCCGTCATCAAGCGTCAACTTTCTCCAGAATTTCGCAATCGTTTGGATGCTATTATTCAATTTGCCCCGCTGGAATTGGCCACCATTGAATTGGTAGTGGATAAATTTTTGGTTGAGTTGGAAACACAAATTTCTACCAAAGGTGTTCAACTAGACATTGATGCTTCCGCATGTTTATGGCTGGCCAAACATGGTTATGACAAGACCATGGGTGCTAGACCTATGGCACGGTTGATTGAAGAAAAAGTTAAAAAGCCGTTGGCCAATGAGTTACTATTTGGTGACTTGGTCAAAGGTGGTAAGTTGCATATTTTTGCAAAAGACGATGAATTAATCGTTGAAGTTCGTCAATTACAAGATGTCTGTGAATAACCGTCGCAGTCATTTTAATCGATAGAAATGATTCACAACAGTTCACCCTGATTGCTGATTGGTGTTATGATAACCGCCGTCTCATTTATCGCAAGGAATGTCAACATGCCAAAATCTTATCAAACCATTACCCAAGATATTAATCAAACACTGGCTGAATTTCAGCAAGCCATGCCGGGTGTGATGAAAGGATTTTCCACCATGGCGCAAGCGGCCACTGAAGACGGAGCGTTGGATAAGAAAACCAAAGAATTGATGGCACTGGCTATTGGCGTGGCAGCTAAATGTGATGGCTGTATCGGTTTTCACACCCGAACTTTGGTCAAATTGGGAGTAACCAAAGCTGAAATTATGGAAACGTTGGCCATGGCGGTGTATATGGGTGGTGGTCCTTCTTTGATGTACGCGGCTGAAGCGATGCATGCGTTTCATGAGTTTGAAGCGGCCAAATAATTTGACATGAATTTTTATCACTAGAATGAAAGAGTCTATGCTTACAACTTAAACTCTCTTGCTGTTATCGCCCCATGGATTGGATAAATGCTGTGGCACACTTATTGAATAAAACCACTGTCCGTATTTTGGCAACCCTCGTGTGGTTGGTCGCATTGGTGACGCTGATTGCATGGTATTTTAATATTCAATGGTTATTTCAATTGGCGCCTGATCTGGTTGCTATGCAACACAATACCGCGCTATGTTTTTTCTTGCTGAGTTTGAGCTTGCTGTGTTACAGCCATCTACGATGGGCGACATTAATCACCAATGGTTTGGTTTTACTCATCGCTTTACTTACCATATGCGAATATATTTTTCATGTGCAATTGGGCCTTGATGAATTATTTGTAACAGCCCATTCTTTTAAAGAAACAGCTTATCCGGGTCGCATGGCACCCAATACCGCTGTTAGTTTTGTATTGCTTAACATCAGCTTGTTCAGTGTGCAGACCATGAATAATTATCGAGAATGGAGTGTGATAGCATTCACGCTATGTGTGGCGGTGATTGCCATTGGTTTATTGGCACTGACTGGATACGCTTTGGATATTTCCATTGCTTATAGTTGGGGCAACTGGACCAATATGTCACCGCAAACAGCCGTTTCCTTTATCTTGTTAGCCACGGGCTTGGCTCTGGCTTATTTGATTGAGCAACCACTTGATTTGAATCGGCGAGAAATTATTCTACCGGTGTTGATCATTGGGATAGGGCTGGTATTTTGTTTACTATCTTGGCAAGCTCTAAGTCGATTAAATCACGAGCAGCTTAAATTCAATTTACGCAATCATGGAAAATTGATTGCCAGTGAGATACTCAATAATCTTAGTTGGCATCAATATTCTGTGAATCAACTATTGGTTTGGCAAGGTTCTGCTGAGCAGAATCGATTGGTTCCCGATACATCTCATGTTAACAAGCGATTGCAAAGTGTGATGGCGTTGATTGCGGTTGCTGAATATCCTGAGCTTGTTTCAGAGAAAGTATTAGAGGAATTAACACCGATTTTAGTGGCTAAAAAATTAACTAGACCTTATCAAGGGTTGGTTCAATCATGTTTGAGCCAGCGTCATATAAATTATGTCTCTCGTACCGAAGAAGCTGCCACCATTGTTGAACAAGCGAATCAATTTCTGCTCTGTATGTCGAGTGAAGATCACTCAAGAGTGGCAATTATGGATTTAGAGAAAGTCTTTGATCAAATTACCAAGCGATTGCTAGTGAATGACACAGGGCTGGCTATTTTAAAAAATAATAAATCTGTTTATCAGGTGGGAGAAGATGTTTCCCCCGCGTTTTTAGAGCAATGGAAGCAGGTATTACCCTTGCCAATGGGGATTTGTGATTGTGAACTTGCTATTTGGCCTACTCAAAATTATATCTTGAAGAACAGTCGCTGGATCGCTGAAGGGGTGATCGTGTTTGGGTTGTTGATCACCATTTTATTGGGCATTGTTTTACATTATTGGTTGGTTTCTAGAAAAGAACATCGATTTTTGCAAAAAATTCACAGGCGCAGCAAAAAAATTTTTAGTGAAAATAAATTGTTGTATGAACAGATTTTGGATGCTGGCACCGACGGTTGGTGGGATTGGCAATTAGACGTGGACAAGGAATATTTATCACCGAAATTAAAACATGTTTTAGGCTATGGAGTAGGTGACATTTTGGATCAACCTAAAGGTTGGCAAAAAATAATGAGACCAAAAGATTTGCAAAAAGTGGTTGAGAATTTTAGACAGCATATTCACTCTGATGGAAAAATTCCGTTTTATCAAGAAGTGCGCTATCAGCATAAATTAGGATATTGGGTATGGGTGATTGTTCGAGGACAAGGCATCCAGGATGAAGATGGAAAATTTCGTCGGATGATTGGGACACATACTGACATTAGTCGTTTAAAAAAAACTCAGGCCGATTTATCCAGAAGCATGATGGAATTAAATTTGATGCATCGCATTACGGCATATGCAGCTAGAACCACCGATGTAAATAAAGCATTGCAACACTGTGTGAATTTAATCTGTGAATCTTTGGATTGGCCCATTGGTCATGCATATGCCATGGATGAACAACAACAATGTCTAGTGTCACGTAAAATATGGTACTTAAAATCTGCTGATAATATGACGGATCTTATTAGAACTAGTGAAATTATGACTTACCAGAAAGGTGATGGATTTCCAGGGATGATTTGGGAGCAGAAAAATCCCATCTGGTTGGAAACGTTACCCAGCTATAAAAAGTGCGAACGAATGGAAATTGTGAAGCGGATGAACATTCAATCGGCAGCAGGTTTCCCCATTATGATTCATGGAAAAGTCATTGCGGTATTAGAGTTATTTTCATTTGAAAAGAAAGTGGCGAATTCAAGTTATATTAAAACACTTGCCGTCATTGGTGAACAGTTAGGCCATGTGTTTGAGCGCCATCAGCACGAACAAAGTTTAGATATCATGGCGCATTATGACAGTGTAACCGTATTGCCCAATCGTCGTTATTTTTATGAAGTATTGGAACGCAGGTTGGCAAAATCAACTCGGGTAGAAACAAAATTTGCCGTGTTGTTTATTGATTTCGATAATTTTAAATCAATCAATGATAATTTAGGGCATGATTGTGGTGATAAATTGTTGAAGAAGTTTGCAGAAATTCTGCAAAAAGAGGTCAGGGGTAGTGATTTCACTGCACGATTAAGCGGTGATGAATTCATTGTTTTAGCAGACCCCATTGCCAAAAGTGAGGATGCTGGATTGTTAGCCAAGCGCATTCAACAGGCATTAAAACATCCGATTCAATTGGATGAACATTGGGTGACGATTACCATCAGTATTGGCATTGCTTTATATTTTGGTGGTAGCACTACAGCCAATGAATTGGTGCAAAATGCAGACAATGCGATGTACACCGCTAAGAAACACGGTAAAAATAATTATCAATATTTCACATCAGCGCTGCAAAAAAAATACGAGCAAACGTTCATGATTGAACAACAATTACACGGAGCATTGCAACGCAATGAATTTTCATTGGTATACCAACCTATTATTGATTTGCAAAGCCAAAAAACGATGGGAATTGAAGCATTATTACGGTGGCATAATCCTGCCTTAGGAGAGGTGTCACCAGAAGATTTTATTGATACTGCTGAAGAAAATGGTTTGATTCTCGATATTGGAGCTTGGGTGCTGCAACAAGCCTGCATGGAGATAGCACAATTACAAGTTAAGTATCCTAAGCTACCCATCTGTTTATCTATTAATGTGTCGCCCATTCAATTACAACAGCGTCGCCATTTACAAAAAATTAAACGGATCATGACTGAAATCCACATTCCACCGCAGCAAATTATTTTTGAAATCACTGAAAACAGACTCATGCAATACATGGGAGAGCCGGGGCGCAATCTGGATGAATTAATGGCACTGGGTGTGCAAATAGCCATTGATGATTTTGGAGTGGGTTATTCTTCATTTAAATATTTGAAAATGATTCCATTTTCCATTTTAAAAATTGATAAAAGTTTCATTGAAAATATTGGTAAAAACAATACAGATGATTTGATTATTCAAGGCATTATTGGGCTTGCTCGTTCAATTGGACTAAGAGCAATTGCCGAAGGTGTGGAGACTCAGCAGCAACTTGATTTTTTGTGTGAGCATCACTGTGACTGTGTACAAGGCTATTTCATCAGTGTACCGTTAACAATGGCGAAATTAGAGACATGGATGGCTGAGCATGGCTAGTTTCCTGCGCATTGTTTGTCTGATTGGTACTCGCCCGGAAGTGATTAAAATGGCGCCAGTAGTTGAAAAACTACACGCGCACCCACAAGTGCAGTTAACTGTTATTTCTACCGCACAACATCGTCAATTGTTGGATGACATGTTGCAAGTTTTTAAAATTGATGTGGATGTGGATTTAAATATGATGCGTCCTGGACAATCATTAGCTGCTTTGAGTGGACGACTTTTCTTAGCGCTTGATCCATTGTTAACACCAAAAAATTATGATGTTGCCTTGGTCCATGGTGATACTACCAGCTCAGCAGTGGCTGCCCAAGTTTGTTTTTATCATCAATTACCGATTGGTCACGTGGAAGCAGGATTACGCAGTTACGATTTTTATCATCCTTTTCCGGAAGAGTGGAATCGAATGTGGATTGC
>WLWR01000118.1 GCA_012103495.1 Legionellales bacterium | reverse complement strand
TTGAATTATGTTTCAACATAGTATACACTCCAATCATCAAGCGAAGCGTGGAGCAGATCATGAAAGTAAAAGCCAAAATTCAGAAATGGGGCAATGGGTTGGCGTTGAGAGTGGCTGGACTCATGCGCGACATCCCTCATTTTGAAGAAGGCACAAAAGTTGAAGTAGAAATTTATGAAGATGGTTTTGTCGTGAAAAAATATAAACCAGTCCAAGGAACCGTATTGCCTTTTAGCGAAGAACAATTGTTAGCGGATCTAACGCCAGAATTGGCGCATTCTGATTTGCTTGCACAGCCGCTGATGAATGAATGGGAACATAAAGAATGAAGCAACCATACATCCCTGAACGCAATCACATTGTTTGGATGGACTTTGAACCGACCAAAGGAAAAGAAATCGGGAAATACAGACCCGCGCTTATTTTGTCCTCCAAGACATACAATAAAAAAACAGGGCTTGTCATTTGTTGTCCCATCAGTACAAGCATTCGTGGAGGTGCAACGGAAGTTCCCATTGAAAATATGGACAAACCCTCTGTTGTTGCTGCCAGTTTAATTCAAACCTTCGCTTGGCAAGAAAGGAAAATTAAATTTATCGTCGATGCTCAAGAAGGAGTGATGGACGCTGTTTTGTTTCGTCTTATTCCGTTAATAGGAGGCGAAAAACTTTTACAAAGTGGTCAATAGTTTTTTGTCATTGGGAATGATTAAAAATGACTGATTGGCAATGTGATAAACAAATAGTGAGTATCGCCACTTATCAAATAAGTTAAATCCGTTTATCGTTGGTACTGGTAGCCAGAAGTAAGATAACAACAGGTTTGTCTCTCTTGTTTGTGCGGTTAGGCGGTAACAATCTAATTCATGGTAAATTGAAAATGAGTAAATCTACATTTGTGCGAATCCGAATGGATCGGGATTTAAAGGAGCAGGCTGAGCATGCTTTAAGTGAGTTAGGAATTACGCCCACTCACGCGGTCACCATGCTTTATAAATATCTTGCTCATCAACGTGAGTGGCCTGTTGAGCTTAAAGTTCCTAATGCTGTAACACATCAGACGTTTGCAGAGACCGATAAAGGTATTGGGTTAATACAAGCGAATAATATACAAGACATGTTTGATAAATTAGGGATATAAATTTTGTTGAGCCTAGTTCAACGTAACACATCTGAAAAAGATGTTAAATGTGCTCAAAAAATAAGGAATTAGATCAACTAAAGCAGGATCCTCATCTTCTTATTTTTTTACCCTGTGCGAAGATAAATTGCTGATTTTTCCGATATCTTAATTTTTTATTAAGGTTTAGCTATTAGGCTGTACTCCGTGCTATTTAGTACTAGATTAATCAAAATAACAATACAAATGGGTGAGTAAGAAATGTACCAAGTATATCGAAGGTTATTGGAAAATATCGGGAAAATAACCCCAGAAGAAAAAAAACAGCTTTTGAGGCATGGGATTATACTTGGAATGATGTGCTTTTCTCAGACGAGGAGCATGTGCCGTTTGATTATCGCCTTAGATGGGAGCCTCGCATCTTGTGTATGGAGAGACCAGAAATAGCTCATCTCTTAAATACGGATCTTGGTCTGTTAACAGACCAAGATCTTGTCATTCGTTTGCGGCTTGAATTAGTGCTCACCTATTTTGATAGGTGGGAGCCATTATTGATGGCTGAGGATGATCGAGATGTACAAATTATCATGCTTGTAACACTCTCAACTATTTTTGATAGAGCCTATTCTCCTGATAAGGTAGATACGAATGATGTAGGTATGCTACATCAATTAGGAAAGAGACAGAAAGGAGAAGTGGGATGCTGGGAACATCTAGATAAAAATTTTGAGGATGATTATGATCTTTTGGAAGATGTTTTGGAAAGTGTGGCAGATTGTAAGGATGATGATGTTAAAAAAAACATTTTCTGTATAACTAAAAACCTAGCTGGCCGATTCCCAGATATCAAATATTCATTTTTTTTGTTAATAAAATTAGGTTTCTTAATGTACGGAATGAGGGAGGCCGACTACATTGATAATGCTAGTCAATTCATGCAACCACTTAAACAAGCCTTTCTCGATTTTTTTAATAGATTGAAACCTACTATAGATGCAAGAAATAAAAGAAGTCGAGTAGAGAAAGATAGTTGTGATGACAAAGCGGACTGGGAAGACAGTCCGGCTGCAGTGGCAGCACAAAAACGGTATGAAGAATCTCTTAAGGATTTGAGTGGATTAAGTTTAAACCACGGGAGGGGGGGTGTTTCTGATGACACTTCTGATAATCTTACAGAAGAAATGGATAGCACCAGTTATTCATTATAAACTGGATTAATGAGCTGGCAAATAAGCGAGAAGCCTTATAGCATCGTATTCCGTCAGCGAGGTTCTAAAAACAGTAATCATGTATCTGAAAATTAATTTTATGGAATATCAGGAAGATGGTATGACAAAGAAATTTGAAGTTGATTCTAATACTAATGAAATTAGAGTTGCATAATAGATTGCCAACGTAAAGATATATTAAGACGGTCGGAGGTTACTAGCAATTTTTATTAAATATGGAATGTAAGATGAGTTGCGCTGGCCAGAATTAAAATTTCTTAACCAACTTCTCCACCGCATTCGCCTTATGCTCTGGTGCCAAATGCGCGTACCGCAAGGTCATTTTAATATCCGAGTGTCCCAATAATTCGCGCACCGTATTTAAATCAACTCCAGCCATGACCAGCTTTGAGGCAAAATGATGCCGCATGTCGTGCCAGCGAAACTCTGTAATTTCTGCGCGTTTCAGCAAACTTTGCCACGCTTTGCGAACATTATTAAACGGTCGTCCCCCTTTTCCAGGAAAAACCAATGGATTGGTTTGTTGAGTTTGTTCTTGCCAAGCCGTTAAGACTTCCACTGCTTCAGAATTCAAAGGTACGTGGCGTGTTTTTCCACTTTTCGCCAAATCACCGGTGATGGTAATTAATGCCGCCGCCAAATCAATGTGTTCCCAAGCAAGCGTAAACACCTCACCTTGGCGTAACCCTGTATTAATGGATAACAACACCATCGGTCTCAAGTGGTCGGCAAATGCACACGCGGCAAGATCAGGTAATTCACATTATCCACGTTCACTACGCCACGCATTGGCGCAAGCACGATGTTGTTTTATCAATGCCTCCCGCTCTGCCAGGGCATGGCGCAGGTGATGTTCTTCGGCTTGAGTTAAAAAACGAATTTTCTTGGTCTGATCCACTTTAAGCAATTCCAATTTTTGCAAAGGATGTTCGGTGATAAATTCCCAGGTCACCGCTTTGGCAAGCGCCGCTTTCAATGTCGCGATATCAATGTTAAGTGTTTGAGGTTTCGTGCCATTGTTGAGCCGACGTGATCGCCATTTTTCAATAACAATGGCTGTCAACTGACTCAGTGGCTTATGACCAAACTCTTTAAAAAAACATCGCTGGATTCGAGCCACGGTTAACTCACCTGATTTACGATGCCCCTTGACCCAAGGAGAATACTCTAGCTCAATAAATTGTTTCAAAGTGATCTGCTGATTTTTTTTCTGTTTTTCAGTGTTAGGATCAATGCCTTTGGTTACATCCCCTAAAATTTCTAGTGCCTTGTCACGTGCTTGTGTGGGAGTCAATATCCCCACTCGGCCAATGCTAAAGCGCCGTCCACGTTGATATTGGCATACATAGGTCATGGAACCAGAGGGGTTTACACGGATCAAAAACCCCGGCAGTCGGGTATCACGCACATCGAAGGCTTTACCAGTGGGCTTTAATTGAGCAATTAACGTGTGGGTGATGGTCGCGCGCATGGTTCCCTCGTATCAAGTTTGGAGTGCATATGGAGTGCAAATCGAGTATACAAAGGTCAGTCGAATGAATCAACGGTGTACAAGATATTCCAATAACTAACTGATTTATAACAAATATATATTCATCGACGTTTATCGAAATTTCTACAAGTTTCCCTGAAAAAGGTACTCATAATCCCTTGGTCGTAGGTTCGAGTCCTACTGGGCCCATCAGTTTAATCAAAAGCTTAGCCATTATTTTTCCCCGCCACAAAAATCCGTTGCGGGACTTTTGCGGGAGCTACTGGCGCAATGATCACTTTTTAATAACCTCAGCAGCCGTCCACTGGATTGTGGCTGGCAAACTTTATTGGCGGCCTCGATTAAATTTGTTAATTCTGCCGCACAATAATGAGTGGTGATTCGTCCTGATTGATGTCCCAATAAATCTTGCCGATCTTCATAACTCACGCCCGCGGCGCGCAGCCGTCGGCCAAAGGTATGTTTGAGATCATGCACTCGGACTGCCAGACCAACTTTTTTACGAGCCGTTTTCCATCCCGAATTCAACATACGCTGAATCGGTTTGTTGCGAAACGTGAATACATGGGTGGGATGTTTTTGTCTTTGGTCGTCAATGACTTGCGCCACCAGTTGATTTAACACCACCAAACGATCCTGTCGGTTTTTAACAATGTCACTGGGAATGATGAACACCGACGTATTCAACTCGGGAAACGGCACTTCCCATTCCCAACGCAATGAACAAATTTCCGCATCACGGCATCCGGTGTTTACCGCAAACAAAGCCATGGCTGCAAGATGATTAGGCAATGCCGCAAAAAGCTTGGCTTGCTCCTCCCAACTCAATGGATACGGTTTGCGCAAATCCGTTTCGGGCAACAATTTGATTTTGGGCGCATGAGCAAGCCAGGTGAGTCCATGCTCATCAATCCATTCACTGGCCGCCAGGTTGAGGATCTGGCGTACCACTTTCAATCCGTGATTGATGGTGCGCGTTTTGACCCCTTGCTGGCGTCTGGCTGTGATAAAGGCTTGCAATGTTCCCATGTGAATCAAATCCAATGTCATATTGCCGATGTGAGGATCTAAGCTTTTCAACCGATACGCATCGCTGACGATGCTGGCTTTGTGCTGATGCTCCAGCAAATATTTAGTAGCTGCTTCGCGAAACAATCGTTTGGGGCGAACCCCGTAAACAATGGTTTGCCGTATTTCTTCCAATCGTCTGGCGACGTACCGTTCGGCTTCTTCCAGTGAATCGGTTCCGGTACTTTCACACAGACGACGGCCAAACACTTTTTTATCAATGTGCCAAATGTCTCCACGTTTGTAGAGACCGGGTGTACGTTTGCGTCCCATAAATAAACTCCTCTTTATTTATGGACACCCACTGCACGCAAGAGTTTGCCCCAGGCGGGTGTCGGGTTCAAGTGTCATTAGAAGAAATTAAGGTAACAAACCAGGATGTCCGAAGTCGGACAAAATGGGTGGTGGGATGGTCACTACTGCTTGAATGTGAATCCCACGGTGGTTTGTTATTCATGGATTTCATCAAAAGAGATCAGGGAATGGCTGACCTTTGATGATCCTCGTTTAGAAAATTGCTGGCCTCTAAAATTTGCTGATAAAGAATTGCTAAATAAGCATCTAAATCATTTCCACCACTTGTTCCTGCACCAATAGAATGAACATCTCCATTTGTGTTAAATCTATTGCTATCTCCTGCAGGAATATTAGTACTTACTCTAGTTTTTAAATCACCATTTACATAATATTTAACTCTACTACCTGATGATTGACTTGTATCATATCTTAATACTAAATGCATCCATGCTGTAGTATCACGATAATATCCACCTATTCTATCATCTCC